>NZ_BAAIHN010000030.1:0-34606 GCF_054784775.1 Lacticaseibacillus boliensis | reverse complement strand
CACTAAACTATCTTGATACGCAGAATCTAGGGTGTGGGCGAAAGTGACGGAAGCAGGTCAATCTGACGTGGTGAGATTGCTGTTAGCGACTTGTCGCTTACAGCAAGGCGCAGGTGGAGATCCACTTCGTCGCTGACGAAGTTAGCTCCGCCGAGCACCCTCTCCACGACAGATTGAAACCTGCTGGAGTCGCTTTTGCCCGCGCCCGACAGTTTACTGGTCTACCCAACGCAAAATGCTTACGCTGCCGGACAGTGACCAAACAAAAGAAGTGAGCCTAATAACAGCTCACTTCTTAGATCGTTGAATCGTTGTGTTCAATTAACGGCGTTTGGCGCTAGTTTTTGCCGCTGATGATTTGGCCGGAGCTTTCTTTTCCTCGGTTTCACGCAGCGACTTTTGCTGGTGGGCTGGCTTGGCGAAAACCATACGCCCGGCAGCGGTTTGGATGGCAGATGTTACGATAACTGCCAACGGCTGATTCATATAGAACTGGCCGTCTTCGACCACCACCATGGTGCCGTCTTCTAAGTACGCAACGCCTTGTTGTCGCTCGGTACCGGCCTTGATCACGTTAACGGTCATGCCTTCGCCTGGCAAGACCTCAGGCTTCAAGGCGTTGGCCAGCGCGTTGATGTTCAACACCGGTACGTTTTGGAACTGAGCGACCTTGTTGAGGTTGTAATCGTTGGTCATCACGATCCCATCGAGCATCTTCGCCAGCTTCAACAGCTTGGAGTCGACCTCGGTCATGTCGTCAAAATCGCCATCATACATCTCGACATGCAGGTCAGGATCTTCCTTCATTCGGTTCAAAATATCCAACCCACGACGGCCGCGGCCGCGCTTTAAAGCATCTGCTGAATCCGAGATCAGCTGCAACTCATGCACAACAAACGTTGGCACCAGCAGCGTCCCTTCGATGAAGCCGGTTTTGGCAATTGCCTCCACCCGACCATCGATAATCACAGAAGTATCCAACAACTTGTACTTGCGGTAGTTATCGTCAGCTTTGCGCGCTAAGATATCCCCTGACTCGCCTGTGTCTTTAGGCTTCGTCCGAATATTCAGCAACTTGCGCCACTCTTCGCGACGCGTCGTGCCCATTCGGAACCCGAGATAACCCAAAAAAATCATCAAGATGATCGGAAGCAACGCACCAAACGGGTCTGGAAGATTATAAAGTGGAATCGAAATAATGGCAGCTAAAACCAGACCGATAATGGTACCCAAACTCCCAAACAACAAATAACTCGGTGATTGTTTCTCAAGGAACACCTCAACCTTTTTTAACTCGCGGATAATGAAACCAGCAGCCAATTCTGACAGGATCAAGAAGACTACTAGTCCTATTAACGCATCAACTAACACATTGTTGATCCAGCGGCTATTTTCTAGTCCCAGCAATTGCCACAACGCCGGCAACAAGCCGATGCCGACACCTAAGCCGACAATGCCAAAAATAACCGTAATCACACGTTTTTTCATCTCGCAAGCCTCCTTTCCTCATCAATTCATTAATCGGAATTAGGCAAAAACCTTGCCCAGTGCCTCGGCAATCGAGGTGACACCGATTACATCAATCTTATCACGACTAGTCCAACCTTGCAGGTTATTCTTAGGGACAAAAATCCGCTTAAAACCAAGCTTTGCCGCTTCTTTGATCCGCGATTCGATCCGGTTGACGCGCCGGACCTCACCGGTCAATCCGATTTCCCCAACGAAACAATCTGTCGGCTCGATTTCTTTGTCTCGATAAGAGCTCGCCAAGGCCATGGCCACCGCCAGATCGATCGCGGGTTCATCAAGCCGGACACCACCGGTCGCCTTCAGATACGCATCTTGATTTTGCAACATCAAGTTCGCGCGTTTTTCCAACACAGCGATGATCAAACTCACCTTGTTATGGTCGATACCAGTACTGGTACGCTTGGCATTGCCATACTGCGTCGGGGTCATCAGCGCTTGGATCTCGACTAAGATCGGGCGTGTTCCTTCCATTGAGACAACGACAGCCGAACCGGTGGCGCCGGCCAGCCGTTCCTCTAGAAACAGCTCGCTTGGGTTGGCGACTTCTTTCAGGCCGCCTTCTTGCATCTCAAAGATCCCGATTTCGTTAGTGGAACCGAACCGGTTTTTGACTGAGCGGAGCATCCGGTATGTGTGGTGCATGTCGCCTTCAAAATACAGCACCGTGTCCACCATGTGTTCCAAGATCTTCGGTCCCGCGATCGCGCCTTCTTTGGTCACATGCCCGACGATGAAAATGGTGATCGTTTTGGACTTGGCGATCCGCATTAACTCGGCCGTCACCTGCCGCAACTGCGATACGGACCCCACTGCAGAATTCATCTCCGGCATATTCATCGTCTGCACAGAATCGATCACGACATAGTCGGGATGCATATCATCGATTGCCTGTTCGATGCTTGGCATGTCAGTTTCTGGATAAAGGTACATCCCCGACTTGCCAACACCCAAGCGGCCGGCACGCATCTTGATTTGACTAGCAGATTCTTCCCCAGACACGTACAGCACCTTGTGGTTGGCGCTGGCGAGCGTCCCGGAAACCTGAAGCAACAACGTCGACTTCCCGATCCCTGGATCGCCACCAATCAAAATCAGACTTCCCGGCACGATCCCGCCGCCAAGCACCCGGTTGAGTTCACCGAGTCCAGAACCGATACGCGTTTCTTCTTGGACCTCAACATCGTCTAATCGCTGCGGCCGGATCTGGTGCCCATCAGCGGCATGCCGCGGTGCCGCTGACTTGGTGACCGCCGGCGTCACCACTTCTTCCTCAATCGTATTCCAGGCACCACAGTTCGGGCAGCGCCCAAGATACGACGCAAACGTTCGTCCGCAGTTACTGCAGACATAGCGCGTAGTTGCTTTTGCCATAAGCCTTCCTCCTCATTCAAAAGATACGCAAAACCATTCAATTCTTTCACGCACACTCGTTGTCCGACAGCGTAAGTTGTAGTTGGCTGTAGACCAATCGCGGTCGGGTGCGGGCGAAAGTGACTCCAGCAGGCTTCAATCTGTCGTGGAGAGGGTGCTCGGCGGAGCTAACTTCGTCTGCGACGAAGTGGATCTCCACCTGCGCCTTGCTGTAAGCGACAAGTCGCTAACAGCAATCTCACCACGTCAGATTGACCTGCTTCCGTCACTTTCACCCACACCCTAGATTCTGCGTATCAGGATAGTTTGATGTCATGGACAAGCTGGTTAATTCGTTCTTCATTAGACATATTGCCAGCCACTAGTCCGCTACTACTCTCTTAGAAGTTGCCACTTCCGGTGACGCAGGACGCTAACGTTAGGGTTTGGTGTGTGGAGGCCCGAGATGGCTCAGGCGCGCCATTGTTGTTAGCGGCTTTGCCGCTTACAACAAAGGCGTCGAGGAAGATCCACTCGTAGCGCAGCGGAGAGTTAGCTTCCGAGCGCCTCGCACCGTTCCAGCCATCTCAAAGGCCGGAACACACCAAACCCGACCTATACCACGATCCCCAACACATCCCAAAGAAGACCGACGCTGCCGGACAGTATCAGTACTTCCGGTTACTTCACGCCAGTCGACCCAAACCCTGCAGTGCGCTGGTTGCCATTGCCAAGATCACCATCAGCGAGGAGATACGGCATGAAGATACCTTGGCCGATGCGTTCGCCCTTGGCGATGACAACATCGCGTGGTGAACAGTTGACCATTTGGATGAAGATCTCGCCTTCGTTGCTTGGGTTATTGTAGTAATCCGCATCGATCACACCGATGCCGTTGGGAATCACCAGCCCGCGCTTCAACGGATTCGACGAGCGGTTAGCGAGCACCAACACTTCATTGGGCTGCATGTAAGCTTTTATGCCAGTTGGCACCAATAGCGGCTTCAAAATGCTGCTGGCACGTTGCATATCTTCTGCCGTTAGCGGGTGTTCATTTTTGATTAACCGGAACAGGCGAATAAAATCATAGCGCCAGATCGACTTCAACACGAAGTCTTCACGTGCAAAAAAATCATACCCTGCGGCGTTTTTGGTTTGGCGCTCTGGCAATTTCAGCCCCTGATCGGCGTATGCCGAGACAATCTCAAATCCTCTTTGTTTCATCATTTCCTCCATAAAGTGTACTAAGTAGTATATTACCACGAGTCACGATTGTAATCGGCCTTTAGTCCTGCTAAATTAAAAAGTAAGAGCGAAGCGCTGGGTCAAGGTTTTGCTCGCCAATTTATGGAGGTGTTAACATGGAATTCTCTCACGAACCGAACCGCATTTTTAAAGAAGCTGACGGTAAGTTACTCGCAGAGGTGACGTTTCCTGACATCGATGATGGCAAAGCGTATGTGATCGATCATACCTTTGTCGACACCAGCCTGCGTGGGCAAGGGATCGCCGGGCAGCTGATCCAAGCTGTGGTCGACCAGGCACGCAACGAAGGCAAGCTCCTCGAACCACTGTGCTCATACGCCCGCCACGCCTTTGATACCCATCCCGAATATGCAGACGTTTTGCGCCCGACTAAGGATAATTAAGTGTTACACTGGAAGCAATCACCTTTAGAGGAGGGTCAATATGTCTAAAGCAATCACCGCTGACAATCTCAAACAGTACCAACAAGATCTGAACCAAACCCCAGGTTCTGCCGCTTTACAAAAAGCGGTCATGAACAACGGGGTGTTAAAATCCGCTGAAAGCATCGAATCCCAAACCAAGATGACGCAGACCTTCTCCATCGACTTGGCCACTGGCGCTGTCTCTGATCAAAAGCAATCTGGGCGTTGCTGGATGTTTGCCGCGCTGAACACCATGCGCCACAGCATCCAGGCCCAGTTCAAGATCAAAGATTTCGAACTCAGCCAAAACTACACCTTTTTCTGGGATAAGTTCGAGAAGTCAAACTACTTCTATGAAAATGTCCTCAAAACCGCTGACCAACCTCTAGATTCACGCAAAGTCGCCTTTCTGATGACCACCCCGCAACAAGACGGCGGCCAGTGGGACATGCTGACAGCCTTGATCGACAAATATGGCATCGTGCCTAAGAGCGCCATGCCAGAGACGTTCTCGTCTTCTGCTTCGCGCGAACTCAACAGTGTCTTGAACCTTAAGCTGCGCCACGATGCCGTCGCTTTGCGCAAGCTGGCCAACGCCAACGCTAGCCAAGCTGACATCGAAGCCGCCAAATCGAAGATGTTGTCAGAAGTTTACCGGATCTTAGCCTACACGCTGGGCAACCCGCCGACAACTTTTGATTTTGAATATCGCGACGACGAGAAAAACTACCACATCGACCGCGATTTGACGCCAGAGACGTTTTACACCAAGTACATCGGCTGGGACCTCGACGCTTATCAATCCATCATCAACTCCCCGACGGCTGACAAGCCTTACGATCACTTGTACACCGTCGAGATGCTGGGCAATGTGGTCGGTGGCCGCGAAGTACGCCATTTGAACCTGTCCATCGAAGACTTCAAGGCCTTGGCGGTCCGCCAGCTCGAAGCCGGTGAATCCGTCTGGTTTGGTTCCGATGTTGGCCAGTCTTCTGACCGCAAGATCGGGATCTTAGACACAGACATCTACGACCAAGATGGCCTGTTCAACGTCGACCTCACCATGTCCAAGGCTGAACGCCTCGACTATGGCGAATCCTTGATGACCCACGCCATGGTCTTGACCGGCGTCGATATTGTCGACGGCAAGCCAACCAAGTGGAAGGTCGAGAACTCTTGGGGTAACAAGGTCGGTGAAAAAGGATACTTCGTCGCATCCGATTCTTGGTTTGATGAATTCGTCTACCAGATCGTCATCAACAAGCAGTTCCTCTCTGCTAAATTACAAGACGTCATCAAAAAAGAACAAGATAAGCCAACTGTGCTTGCACCATGGGATCCAATGGGCGCACTGGCCTAACGCAAACAACCCTCATCGTAAACGATGAGGGTTGTTTTTTTGCCCACACGGCTAGAAGTTGCATCACGAACCACCGAGTCGGTATGCTTAAGATAGGCAGTGATGCCGATGTTGACCACTACCCAGTGAAGGAGGAATTCTGATGAGTCTAGATGGTAAAATCGACAGCACCAAAGACAAGGTCGCAGGCAAGGCCAAGGAAACTGAAGGCAAACTTACCAACGACAAGACGCGCGAAGCTCAAGGCAAAGCCGAAACCTTGCGCGGCAAAGTGAAAGAAAAAATCGACGACGCTAAAGACGCAGTCGAAGACAAGATTGACGACCTCAAAGATCGTCACGACGACAAAAACACCAGATAGCGACAAGGCGCGATCGTGCCTTGTGCATTTCCCAGGAAATATCAAAGACGGCGCATCGCCTTATCGATGCGCCGTCTTTGTTTATGCTGAAATGACAATGCCAAAATATTGTCGAAGCACTGCCGGCAATTCCCCCTCCGTGATCTCACTCACTTGGCGATCTTCACCGTGTTGCACCTTCAAGGTCGTCCCGGTCAAATCAGCGTAGCCGTCTGGGTAGCGCAACGCGACATGACGCACCGCATATGCGCTGTCCCCGCTGGCGCGAAGCTGCGTTTGACCATAAAAGTCGCAGAGATATTGCTGAATCGGAGCAACCTGCATGATTGCCAGTCGGGTACCCTGCCGCTGCGATCGCCGCACCAGCGTGTACCAACCAGAACGTGCCGGGTCAGAGGTAGGATCGTCTGGCGTGATCCCGCTTGCCTGAAAACAATAAGTCTCGCCGTGAACCGTTTGCCAATCATCAGTTTTGAACTCGAGACAACCAAAAGGCGTCGGCCCGCCAAAGCCCACGTCTGCATAATAAGTTTTATCAGCCAGGTTGATGAGGAGCGCACAATGTGTTGCCGGCACAGGCGTTGCCTCGTGATGACGCAAAGGCCGACAAGGACACAGCCAAGCATCAAAGCCAAGCGCCTTGAGCAATAGCGAAAAAGCACCATTGAGCTCAAAACAAAAACCGCCTCTTGGTTGTTTGAGCAACTTCGTCATCAAGCTTAACGGATCGATGCGCACCGGAAGCCCAATATCGGTGGTGTTCAAGGTTTCAAACGGCACCGTCAATAGTTGCTGGCGCACCAATTCTTCTAAGTAGGCCTTAGACGGTGCTTGCCGCTTCAGGCCTAATTTTGTTAAATACAGTTCTGTGAATTCCTGGGGAACCTCAAAATAAGGATCCCAGGTCATATTTCTGGACCATGCCATCTACTTACCTCTATGCTGCCTAAATGCCAGTCGCCAATACCGTCTTGTCCAAGATCTGAAGCTTGGCATCGAGGGTGTAGACGATCGGTTGGGCATTGGCGACTTCGACCTGGTCGATGCCGGTATCTGAAATGTTTTCCAGATACTTGATCAACGCCCGCAACGTCGAGCCGTGGGCAACAACCAGTTGGTTTTCACCCGCCAGCAGGCGCGGTGCCAGTTCGTCGGCCCAATATGGCACCAGTCGCTGGACCGCGTCGGCAAGACTTTCCCCGCGCGGAACGATGCTGGCCGGGTAGCCGGCGTAACGCCGCGAGTGACTAGGATGGACCAACATCGGTGGCCGCCCGTAAAAACTCCGTCGCCACACCGCCACTTGGGCTTTGCCAAACAGCTGCCGCGTTGCGTCTTTGTTAATGCCGCGCAAGGCCCCATAGTGGCGTTCGTTAAGGCGCCACGACTTCGTGATCGGTAACCAGTTGGCGTCGAGTGCATCTTGCACCAAATACGCCGTCTTGATCGCGCGCTGTAACAGCGACGTGTGCACATGATCGACCAAGATTCCCGTGGCCGCCAAGGCAGTTCCTGCCGCGGTGGCCTGTTGCACGCCGTGTTCAGTGAGCGGGACATCAGACCAACCGGTATAAGTGTTGGAAAAGTTCGCGGCACTTTCGCCGTGTCGCAATAAAATCAATTTGACCATGGTCCGCCTCCAATTTTTCTATTGTACCATTTTCGTTGCAAATGAAAAAATGGCTGGAAAATGAGATTACAATTAGATATACTAAGTATAATTTCATTTAATAGTTCCTAAATGTTTACGAAAGGAGGACAGGTTATGCGAATTCGTGTCCCAGGCGTGATCACGTCACGCTCGCCGTTAGGTCAACAACTCGCCGTCGCCATCGACGCGGCGATCACCGTCAGCGTTGAAGAAGAAAGTCTCGACTGGTTCGTCGCCCATCATGATCCGCGCTTGGCGCACGATCAAACCAACATGATCGTGTCGGTCGCTGAGCGCACGGCCCCATGGCTTTTGCCACATCACCTCCAGGTCACCTCGACCCTGCCTGTCGGCAAAGGCCTAGGCGGCTCCAACGCCGCCACCCTCGCCGGGATCTTGCTGGCCAATAAGCTGGCCCGCCTGGACCTGAGTGAAACAGCAATCATTGCCGAAGCCCAACGTTATGAACCGTACCCGGCCGCATTGGCCGCCGCCATGGATGGTGGGATGCAGTTCGTTGATGCCAAGACCGGTGTGGCCACCAAGATTCCTTTGGCGCCGTTTCAATGGTTTATCTATTGTCCCAGCAAATTTGTCGAAGCCAGCGTTCCCAGCCATTTTGCCGGCACCAATGCCATCGCCGAAGATTATCAACACCTGATCACCGCCTTGAGCAAAGGCGACGATGAGTGGTTACATCATCACTTCCCGATCGAGGATCTGCGCAGCCAAGTCACCGCAGACTATTACCCTCAAGCCGAGATGGTTACCCGTGCCGTTCTTCAATGTGGCGGCTACGGCTGCTTTGCAGCAGGCAACGGCCCTGCTTTGGTCTGCTTGGCCCCGGCGACAGCGGCACGCTTTGAAACTTTGTTGCGGCGCGTTTTGACCGCCGGTGACCTGTTACACCTTGAAATCAACAACACCGGAGCCCTTGTTTCAGACTGACGACCGCGACCGGTCGTTTTTTTACCCTCAGCACCCCGAAAGAAGGGACCATCATGAACCTCAAAGATCTCGATTATTTCTGCCAGCTTGCGCACACCTTGAGTTTCACGCAGACTGCCACGTATTTTAACGTCAGCCAACCAACGATCACCCAGGCGCTCAAACGTCTTGAAAATCGCTTCCAGCTCCCTTTGCTTGAGCGCAAGCCCCACTCCAAAAGCATCCGGCTGACGCCCGCTGGCCACCAGTTGATGTTGACGGCAGAACAGACGTTGTCCTCTTGGGAGGCTGGCGTCGCCACCATCAGCCGGATGCGCGAAGCCAAGGTGCGGTTGGGGATCGGGCCGTCGATCAGCGAGCGCTACTTGATCGATCTGATGCGTGCGTTACGCGAAGCCAACCTGTTAGGCAACCTCGAGATCGTCGAAATGGGCGCCAAAGCGCTGGCCCAGCAGCTGGCCGATGGCGCCGTCGACATGGTGATTACTGGGGTACTCGACGATAACATCGACCCGAATCTCCACACGACGCCGCTGACGCCGTTGCATTTTAACGTCTTGGCCAATGCGGAGCACCCGCTCACGGCCAAGACCAGCGTCACCGTTAACGAACTGGTCAAGTTCCCATTCATTACCTTAAACGGCGATTACCTCAACCACGAAGTCTTCACCCGGATGTTTGGTGGTGCGACGCCCAAGGTGCTGTTTGACAGTGAAAACCCGCGCGTGGTGTTGCAGGCCATTTCGGCCAACATCGCCTTGGGCTTTTTGGCCGACCTAACGCCGATCGACGATCCCGCGATCCGCATCCTGCCTATCGCTGACGTGGCGCCATTTTCCGCTCAGATCGCCTTACAATATCGCCGCCAGCAACAACACTCGACGCTGTTTGACACCATCAGCGCCATCATCCAGCAACAATTCAGTCTCAATCGTCATTAACTAACGCCAAAAAAAGCCTCAAGCGCCACACGTTTTGCGTGGTTGCTTGAGGCTTATTCGTGTTACTTCTTGTCTTCGACCGTCGGCGGGGTAACAGCTTTGCCACCTTTTAAGATGTGCTTATAGTTGACAACCGTCTTGTGCTTGAGGTCTTCGACCATCACGGCGTCTTCGTCGTCGAAGCTGTCGATGCTTAGCATCGCGGCGTTGACGTACAACTTCTCAACGGTACCTTTGAAACTCAATGGTACATTGGCGCTTTTGCGTACTGTGACCTTATCACCGACTGCAATTTCATCTGCCATGTGTAACGGTTCCCCCTATATCTGAGTTAACCGTATTATATCACACTATCCGATCGCTTCGTCCACGCTGTTTTCGATCGCGGCCGGCACCATGCGCTTAAAAGAGATCACGGTGCGGTATAACAACTCCCGGGCATTCAACGCGTCTTTAGGATGATAGTCTTTAATTTCTACCAAAGCCGCGCATTCATAAATCTTGACCACCCGGCCGTCAAAAGCGTGTTCCATATTGCCGTTGGGTTCACAATGCACCCACATACCAAGCTCGATTTGATTCATGCGACTCACTCCTTAGTCATTTTCCTAAGTGTAGCAAGGTCATTCCTCAAAAAGCTAATTTGGCGCTTGTGAATTCCTAACTAGGCCCGCACCTGACCGTCACCGAGGATCTGGTACTTAATGGTAGTCAGCTGATCCAGACCCATCGGTCCGCGGGCGTGCAACTTCTGGGTGGAAATCCCAATTTCAGCCCCAAAACCGAACTCGAAGCCATCGGTGAAGCGCGTGGACGCATTGACGTAGACACACGCCGCGTCGATTTCCCGCAAGAAACGCTGGCTGGCGGCGTAATCAGCGGTGACAATCGCCTCGGAATGCTTGGTGTTGTGCGCATTGATGTGCGCGATCGCGGCGGTTTCATCAGGCACTACCTTGACGGCCATGATCAGATCATTGTATTCCGTATCCCAATCCGCATCGGTCGCCGCAATCATGTCAGGAACGATCGCCCGCGCCTGCTCGTCGCCGCGCAGCTCAACACCATGTTCGCGCAACGCCTTGGCGATAGTTGGCAAAAAGGCCGCGGCGACATCTTGATGGATCAATAATTTTTCAGCGGCGTTGCAGACGCTTGGCCGTTGCACCTTCGCGTTGACCGTGATATCGATGGCCATTTGCAAATCGGCGGCCTTGTCAACATAGATATGACAGTTGCCAGCACCGGTTTCGATCACCGGCACCGTCGCGTTTTTGACCACGGTTTGAATCAGCCCTGCCCCGCCGCGTGGGATCAACACATCGATATAGCCGTTCAAATGCATCATGGCGTTGGCGATGTCGTGGCTCGGGTCGGTGATCAACTGGACCGCATCCCGCGGCAAGCCAGTTGCTTCTAGCGCGTCTTGGAGCACGCCGCACACCGCCTGATTGGAGGCCAATGCCTCCCGGCCGCCACGCAAGATCACCGCGTTACCAGACTTCAGCGTCAACCCGGCGGCATCCGCAGTGACATTCGGGCGTGCTTCATAGATGATCCCGATCACACCAAGTGGCACACGTTGTTGGATGATCAGCAGTCCGGCCTCGTTGCGCCATGCCTTGTCGGCTTTGGCCGTCGGGTCAGGAAGCGTGGCGACTTGGCGCAGGCCTGTCGCCATATCAGCAATACGTGCTTCGGTTAATAGTAGCCGATCAGTGAATTTAGACTGCTTCGCCTTGGCTTTTTGCATGTCTTCAGCGTTGGCGGCCAAGATATCGTTGCTGTGGACAACCAATGCCTCAGCCATTGCGTTCAACGCCTGGTTTTTGGTTGCATTGTCTAGTTGGGCCAACGTCTTGGCCGCGGCTTGTGCCGCCTGCCCCATCTGGATCAAGTCTGCTTGTTCCATGATCTTCCTCCGATCTTCACCGCGGCATCAGTGCCGCAAGCCTGTCTTCAATGCGCGATCTGCGTCGCGTCTGGATGGACGCGACCGAACCAGGTACCGACATCTTCGCCGGCAACCACTTTCAAAATGACCCGCGGATCCGCGCCGCTACACAACACCATCTGTTTGCCTGCCGTCATCATCGTCTTGGCCGCCTTCAGCTTCGTGACCATGCCCCCGGTGCCAAAGCGCGTGCTGGAGCCGCCGGCCGACGCCAAGATGTCTTGGCTGAGGTGAGTCACGGCCTCGAGCTTCTTGGCGCTTTGATCTTTATGGGGATCCCTATCGTACAGCCCATCAATGTCCGACAACACAATCAACAGGTCCGCTTCGATCCGCGACGCCACCAAGGCCGACAGCTGATCGTTATCCCCGAAAGTGGTGTGGTGATCCATTTCATCGACAGCCACCGTGTCATTTTCATTAATGATCGGGATAATGTGGCGTGCCAACAGGGTCTCCAGCGTATCCAAGACGTGCTGCCGCGAAACCGGAAAATCGAAGGTGTCATGCGTCAACAGCATCTGCCCGACCTGAGTGTCATAGTCGGAAAAACGTTGCATGTACAACCGCAACAGCTCGCCTTGACCAACCGCCGCGATCGCCTGTTGTTCCGCGATCGCAGCCGGCCGCCGATCGAGGTGAAGTTTGTCTAACCCCACCCCGATAGCACCGCTGGACACCAATACGACTTCTAGTCCTTGGTTGTTCAAGGCCGAAAGTGCGTACGCCAGTCGGTCGATCGTTTGTAAATTAACTTTGCCGTTGTGGTGGATCAAGCTACTCGTCCCAATCTTGACCACGACCCGGCGACACTGTTGCAAATTGCGAATCATAAGCATCCTCCGTCTTGAACAACAACCACCCGCCGTCAGAAACCAAAAAGCGTGCCTTCGCTCGAGGCACCCTATCCGGGCGGTACCATCCTCGTTCGAAGCCACGCTTCACACTTTTGTTGTGTCTCATATTCTGTTCGGCAAACGCGGCTGGGATTCGTGCATATTGGTGGGCTTTCAGCAAACGCCCGCCTCTCTGTGAAGCACTACTATGACCGCGTGTTTATACCCGAATGATATGGGAAGTCTCAGCAAATGTCAAGCGCTATCTTCGGGTTACCCGCAGCCGAACGTCGCAAGCATGCAAGCGCCATCATCGTCGGAGCCCAGAAAATCGTGATGATTTACACATTAAGAGTTGACAAACCCAGAAATATCGATTAAAGTATGATTAAATTCAGATGAGCAAAAGCTACGAAGAGCAGGAGTAAACTGGTGCCACAATCAAGAGAGATTCCGTTTGGTGCGAGGAACCATGTGGATCAGTCGAATGTAAGCTCTAAGCTACCGATGCGACGAGTGTCGGCTGGTTGCCACCATTAAAAGGCCAACGGATAAGCGTCACACTGTCCGTAGAGGCCGAAGTTTTCGGCAAAGACAAGGTGGTACCGTGCGATTGCGCCCTTCGAAGATAATTCGTCGGGCGCTTTTTGTTTACCTCAAAAAGCACCGACGTCCTGCTCAATTCACATAATTTTCTCATTAACGGAGGTCAGATTATGCAACCATTCCCATTATTCCCAGCGTTCGGCTCTGGCCAAACGTTGAACAAACTCAAAAATCATCAACCAGAAGGCTTTTTCCTCAGCGGCTCCTTGACCGCCGAGACGCTGGTCGGCATCCGCGATGCCGGCTTGCTTTCCGCCAGTGAATACGCCGCCCACTTACGCCGCATGCGCATGATCACTGATACCCCGATCATCGCTGACCTGCAGTCCGGGTTTGGCAATCCGATGAATACCTATTACGCCGCCGCAGAGTTCGAACGTTCAGGCGCCGATTGCCTCTTGATCTCGGATCAAAAATCCCCTGCCCACACCCAAGACGCGCCGGCCATCACCACCGACGCCGACTTCTTAGGCAAGGTCCACGCCGCCTTAGATGCCCGCGACGACGACCTGACTCAGGTCTGGGCACTGATGGAAGGTCTGCCCAACGAAGGCATCGAAGCCGTCTGCACCAAATATGCCTGGCTCGAACGCCTGCCGCTTGGCGCGATCGTTGTCGCCCACTGGATGCCTGCGCAACTGCGGGCTTTGGCGCGGATGCCACACCACTTGCCGCTGATCGCCACCTGGCGTCCAGAGATTCCTGCCTTGCCAGGCGTCAACGGTTGGCTCGATACCGGCTACATTGAAGATGCTGCTGAACAAACCATGCGTGAACTGATCGCGGATCTGCCAACCATGCTGACCGCGTCCAAGGAGGCTATGTAATGACTAAAAAAGCAGAACGAATGCGTGCCATGTTTAAGCAGATGGTTTTCTCCGATCAGATCATCCGCATGCTTGTCGCCCCTGACGCTTTAGGGGCCAAGATCGCAGAGCATGCAGGCGCCGACGCCGTTTTTGCCGCCGGTTACGCCACCTCCGCCGCCAACTTGGCGATGCCAGATCGCGGGATCGCCGACTTCGGTGAGATGCTCGAAAAATGCCGCCAAATCGTCAACGCCACGACGGTCCCTGTATTTGCCGACGCCGACACCGGCTACGGCGACCTCGCCAACGTCCGGCGCACCGTGGCCAGCTATGAACAGATCGGTGCCGCCGGCTTGTTTTTGGAAGACCAGACCTGGCCGAAGCGTTGTGGCCACATGGACAACAAGTCTGTTGAGCCGACCGAAGTCCTCGAAGCCAAGATCCGCACCGCCAAAGCCGCGCGCAAACACTCGGACTTCTTGATCATGTCACGCACCGATGCCCGCGCCGTTTACGGCCTCGATGAAGCCATCGCCCGCTCCAAGCGCTATCAAGCCGCCGGTGCCGACATGGTGTTTATCGAAGCCCCACGCGATATCAGCGAACTCCAGGCGATCCATGATGCCTTCCCCGACACTCCTTTGATGGCCAACATGATCGAAGGCGGCAAGACGCCTTTGACCGACACCGCCAAACTCCGTGATCTCGGTTTTCGCATCGTGGTTTATCCGACAGCGATGACTTACGCCACCGCCTACGCCGACGAACAGCTAGTCCAAACCCTGATGACGGAAGGCTCGACCAAGTCGTATGAAGACCAGATGATCACCTTCGATCGGTTCAACAAGTTCGTCGGGCTCGATGAGGTCAACAACCGTGAAGCCCAATATTCGGCCGACCGCATGTCAGCAGAGCTCGCCAGTTTGTATTCCAAATAACAGCTTCCACGTCCGCCTCGAGCGGACTTTTTTTGCAAAAAAAAATCCCGACACGATGTCGGGACGGGCAAAACGAACCGGGGGGAACTTTTTGCCGGTGAGACGAGTTACGGAAGATAAGTAAGCGCCTCGTACTCACCACGGCTATTTTACCAGTCTAATGATTAAAAAGCTAATATGAATTCGCTACCATCGTTGTTGTAATTGCGATCTTCTGTCACGCTACCGACGCAGATTTTTCTGCGGCAACGCCTGTAAAACTGTCGTCAGCAAGATCAAGGCGCCACCGATCACCTCTGGCAGCGCCAAGCGCGTACCTAACACCCCGACCGCCACAACCGTCGCCGTCAATGGCTCAAAGGCGCTGAGCATGCCGGTCGCGCTCGGGTCGATGTACTGCAGACTCTTGAGATACAACAGATACGCAAACATCGTGCCACCGATCACGATAAACGCAATGCCGAGCAAATTGCCAACGCTCAATACAGGCGGCATGGTCATCGCCAGCTTCGGCCAAAAGACCAAGGAGCCTAAAATCATCGCCCAGCCGACAACCAGGCGGGCGTCAAACGCCTGCAATAATTTGCGCGGCAACAGCGTATAACTCGCCTGGCTGACCCCGGCCAAAACGCCCCAGATCACCGCCGGTAGCGATAGCGCCAAGCTGGTCAGGCGCCCTTGAGTGACCAACAAGTAGGTCCCAAACAAGGCCAAAGCGATCGAAATCGTGTCGATACGCCGCGGCAGCTGCCGGTTTGCAACGGCAAGGTAGACGATGATGAACAGCGGGCCGAGAAACTGCAAGACGGTCGCCGTTGCCGCATTGCCATAGCTGATCGCCATGAAGTAGGTCGCTTGAGAAGGCATCATCCCCAACAGCCCGAAAACAACGAGCCGCCAGCCGGACTGTTTGCGCCAGATCGCCCAGATCGATTCATGGGTTGCAAGTGCATACCAGCCCAGTAGCAAGATGCCGGCCGTCAACAGCCGCACCCCGACCAGCCATGTCGCGGAAACATGTGCTGATGCAAAGAGATACTGCGCCACGCTGCCCGACACGCCCCAGAGCATGGTGCCAAAAATCGCATAGCAAATGCCACGCGCCTTCTGCGAGCGCGACATTGATTTAGAAAGTTGCATATCGGTTGTCCTTTTCTATCTTCCTTGTCCGAATCATTATAAACAAAATGATGGCAAGGCACAATCACCCGGCTTATGCTTGACAACATTAGAATTACGTTGTAAATTGATGACAATCACAAGTTAGGAAGTAATTCACATGACATATCGTTCAACCACAGCTGCACGTCGATTTTTCTCCGGGTATTTCGGATAGTCATCCGAACGCCCCGGTAATTTCGTGGCGCGCGGATGACGAAACAGCATCCGCGTGCTAGGTTGAACCAATCGTCCCTTATTGGACAGACCAAACACCGGATGCCGACTGGCAGTCCGGTGTTTTTGCGTTTTACCATAACTTGATAATGAGAAAGAAGGAATTTTCATGCCAACAACCAAACCAGGATTACTCAAAGATCTCAAACATACATACGACGGCTTAGGCGCCAACCCGATCCGTGTCTTCGATGCCGAAGCCAGCAAGATCCCAGACGTCATCAAGCTGTCGTTAGGGGAACCCGACTTCAACGTCCCAGAGCACATCAAACAAGCCGCGATCGACTCGATCAACAAAGACCAATCCCACTACGCCCCGACGCCAGGCTGGCCCGCATTCCGTCAGGCCGTCGTCCACTTCTTGAAGGATCGCTACGACCTCGACTACGACCCTAACAGCGAAGTCACCGTGACCGTCGGCGCCACCGAAGCCTTGCATTCTTGTCTCGACATCGCCTTAAACCCAGGGGATAAGATCTTGATGCCAAGCCCGACCTTCTCGTTGTACGACCAGCTGGTACGCATCAACGGCGCTGAACCCGTCTACATGAACACCGAAAGCACCGGCTTCGTCTTGACCCCAGAACAGTTAGAAAAAGCCATCGCTGAAACGCATCCGAAGGCGATCTTGTTGAACTTCCCATCCAATCCGACTGGCGTGACCTATAGCAAGGAACAAGTCGAAGCGCTCGCTGCGGTGATTGCCAAGACCGACCTGATCGTCATTTCCGATGAGATCTATTCCGAACTGACCTATGGCGCCAAGCATTACAGCTTCGCCAAGGCCTTGCCGGAACAAACCCTCTTGATCAACGGCGTCTCCAAGTCCCACGCCATGACCGGCTGGCGAATCGGCTTTGTCGCAGGCCCTAAGGAATTGATGGCCAAGGTGACCTTAGCCCACGCCTTCAACGTAACCTGCCCGTCTAACCCAGCAATGGCCGGCGCGATCGAAGCGCTGTCCACCGAAGAAGGACGCCAAGACTCCTTGAAGATGAAGGCTGAATACGAAAAGCGCCGCGACTTCGTGATCGAGAAGATGTCTGCTCTAGGCTTCGGGGTCCCGAACCCGAATGGCGCCTTCTACGTTTTCGCCAAGATCCCAGAAGGCTACATCCAAGACGGCAACAAGTTCTGTGACGACCTGTTGCACAAAAACAAGCTCGCCTTGATCGCCGGCAATGGCTTCGGCCCGGGCGGTGAAAAGTATGTCCGCCTCAGCTACGCCGCTTCCATGGCGGATCTAGAAGAAGCCATGAAGCGCCTGGCCGCTTACATCAACGAAAACAAACCCGCATAAACGATAAAAACGGCTTGCATGCCTTGAATGGGATGCAAACCGCTTTTTTATTTGCCCAACAACAAAATAAGCGAGCAACCCGTACGGGCTACCCGCTTATTTATTCAACTATTTATCCGCGAACGAGCGCATCAAAGGCACTCAAGGCCGCGGTCGCACCGCTGCCCATGGCAATAACGATCTGCTTGTACGCAGAATCTGTGCAATCGCCGGCGGCAAACACGTTGGCCATGTTGGTGGCGCCGCGCTTGTCGACCACGATTTCATGGTGGGCATTGAGCGTCAAGGCGTCCTTAGCCCATTCGGTGTTTGGCACCAGGCCGATCTGGACGAAGACGCCATCCAAATCGAGATGCTTGGTGCTGCCATCACCACGATCGGTATAATCCAGACCGGATACCCGCCCATCGCCGACAACGGCGGTAGTTTGCGCGTTAGCGATCAAGTCAACATTGCTGAGCGAACGCGCCTTGGTCACCAAGACGGCGTCTGCGGAGATCTCAGGAGCAAATTCCAGCACGGTGACGTGCTTGGCGATGCCGGCAAGGTCGATCGCCGCTTCGATCCCAGAATTACCGCCTCCAACAACAGCGACGTCTTTGCCTTTATACAGCGGACCATCGCAGTGCGGGCAATAAGCCACCCCTTTGTTGCGGAACTCGTCTTCGCCAGGCACCCCGAGATTGCGCCAGTGTGCGCCGGTAGCGACGATAACGGTTTTGGCCTTGAGGTTGGTGTCACCTTTGAGTCCAACTAACACCGGCTGGCCTTCAGTCAAGCTAGTAACGGTTTGCCCAGAGATCAAGGTCACGTGGTACTTGTTCAGCTGCGCTTCGATGTTTTGCATGAAGTGCTCGCCTTCGATGTAATCCGTCCCGGGGATGTTTTCGATCCCCACGGTTTCCAGCGGCTGGCCGCCGATATGATCAGCAACGATCGCCGTGGCCAGGCCTTTGCGAGCCGTGTAAATTGCCGCGGTCCCTGCAGCAGGGCCACCGCCGATGATCAACACGTCATAGACTTGTTGTTGGGCTTCTTGGGCGACCGGCGCCGGGCCGCTATGTCCTGCGGCTTTGGCCACCAATTCATCCAAGGTCGCGCGGCCGTTGTGCCACTCTTCACCGTTCAAGAAGACGGTCGGCACCGCCATGATGTCTTTGGCGTTGGCTTCATCTTGATACATGCCACCTTCGATCATGGTGTGTTTGATATGCGGGTTCAGCACACTCATGATGTCCAAAGCCTGCACGACATCTGGGCAATTGTGGCATGACAAGCTGGCAAAGGTCTCAAACTGCAGGTCTTGGTCAATTGCCATGATCTGCTGGCGCTGAGCGTCAGTGATCTTTGGCGCATGTCCTGAGACTTGCAGTACGGCGAGGACGAAAGACTCGAACTCGTGTCCTAACGGGATCCCGGCAAAAATGATCCCAGACGGCGCTTGACCAGCCGCATCGACCGTAAAGCTCGGCTGCCGCTGAAGTGACGCGGGTTCGATCGACAACCGCGAATCCAGGCCCACCACATCGTCGAGGAAGGCCTGGGTTTTTTGCCCGTTGGCGGAATTACCTGCGTCTAGCCGGAACACCACCGGCTTTTGCAGATAAGTAAAGTAAGCTTTGAGCTGTTGCTTTAACTTGTCGTCTAACATTAAATCTTGCCTACAAGGTCGAGGCCTGGCGTCAAGGTCTCTTCGCCTTCCTTCCACTTAGCGGGGCAAACCTCGCCTGGGTGGGTTTCAACATATTGGCCAGCCTTGATGCGGTCGATGTATTCTGATGCGTTGCGGCCGATGCCATCGGCGTTGATTTCCATCGATTGAACCACGCCGTTCTTATCGAGGATGAAGGTCCCGCGTTGTGCGAGACCTTGTTCCTCATCGAGCACGTCGAACATCCGTGCCAACTGATGGGAAGGATCGCCGATCATCGCGTATTGCAGCTTGCCGACGGCGTCTGATTCATCATGCCAGGCTTTGTGAACAAAGTGGGTATCTTCAGATACGGAGTAAACTTCAACACCCAGACTTTGCAGGGTCTGGTATTGGTCTTGCAAATCCTCCAACTCGGTTGGGCACACGAAGGAGAAGTCTGCTGGGTAGAACATAACGACGCTCCAATGCCCTTTCAAATCGGCATCGGTAACGGTGACAAACTCACCATTGCGATACGCCTGTGCGGTGAACGGCTCGACTGCTTTTCCAACTAAACTCATGTGAAAAACCTCCTTATTGTTCGGTACGCCCTCATTGTACACTAGAATGATTATTAATTAAAGGGTTGACTTTTTGGAACCCCTCATTCCGCATTGCACACAACTAAAGCGGTTACTGTATCGCAACCAAAAAAAGCCTCGAAACCCGGTCAATGTTTCGAGGACTTTGGCAAGCGGTTCATTGTTGGAAAATGGCGTGCTGATACTTCTCAAACCAACCGCGCCCCATGCCGCTATCGGCGGTCAACAAAAGCCGGTTTTGGGTATAAGCGCGCTGTTGGCGACTGATGGCAGTTTTTTGGGCGGCGTTGGCCTGCGCCTGGGTGTCAAAGGTGAGCAACTGCATCGCCACGTTGCCGGCACCTTGGAAACCGACACCTGCTGTTGCGCCCTTAGGTAAGTCACTGGCGGCGATCTTGGCTTGGTCGGTCAAGGTCAGCCCTTGGGCCTTGACGTGTGCCAGATAGGCGCTTGGTGACTTCTGCGACACCTGGCTGGTTTTTGTTGAACTGGCCGAATTGTCACCGGCACCTTGGCGCTGGCCGCACCCGGTCAAGAACAACACCCCTGCTGTGACGATCATGATCATCATGCCCGTTGCTTTCATTGTTTGATCCTCCTTGCTTTACCCTTAGTCTATCGAAAATCGCTCATGATCTCATCAGGCGCAAGATGGAAAAATAAATAACCACCACCGCAAAATCCGGTGGTGGTTATCTTCGATCGATCAGTTTCTCGGCGTCAATCCGGCCAGTAAGAATTCGACGGCGTCGTGGGTCACCTGTTCACAATCCACAGGCTGATCGTCCATGATCACGTTGGGGATCATGTAGCCGATCATGACACTGGTACAATAGCGCATGATCCGCATAGATTCCCAGCGTACCAGTTCGCCATTGTCTTGGTAGACCTTGAGGATGTCATTGAAAGAATCTCGCATGGTATCGGCGAGCATGTTGGTCATCTGCACCAGCAAGATCGGATTTTTCCCGATTTCTTGAATGAAGATCTTCATCTCCGCGCGGTTGTTCATCACGAAGCTGATCCGATCACGAATCCCGAACTCCAACAGATCCGCGAAGTGGGGAAAACGCTGCTCGGCCAGCGTTGAGACGAACTCACCGGCAGCTTTGGGCATGACCCGATTCAAAAACGGTCCGAGAATCGCCTGCAACAGGCCTTCTTTGGTGCGGAACCGCTTGAAGATCGTGCCTTCAGACACCCCCGCTTTATGCGCAATATCAGCTGTGGAAGTGCCGTCGTAACCATGCGCAGCAAATAACTCCAAGCTGGCGTCTAACACGGCCTGTTGCTTGCGTGACAAACCTTTGCCGGATTCGGCTTCCTGATCAAAAATACTCTGAAGTTCTTGTACCATTTTTTCCGCTTCCTTGCGTGGTTATTAGAGATAGCATAGCACTTCCAGACAACCTACGGAACTGCTTTGCACAATAATTAGGAAAGATTTAGCCAACTATTCTCGCGATTGACATCGCTTTCTAGGAGGAGCGCTATGTACCGGCCAGCCAAGCTGACCAGATGAAATATTCCGCTACGCAAAAGGCCTAAGGCAGCGCCTGCCACCTTAGACTGTTTTGCTATGCTTGCGCGACTGCGGGTTCGAGGTGCTTGTTGGCGGTCGCTAGCATCAACCGGATCCGGTTGAGCTGGTTGACCACACTGGTCCCTGGATCGTAGTCGATCGGGGCAATGTTGGCCCCTGGGAACTGCCGCCGCAACTCCTTGACCATGCCTTTGCCCACGATGTGGTTTGGCAGGCAACCGAATGGCTGCATGCAGATGATGTTCGGTACCCCGGACTTCAACAGTTCAATCATTTCACCGGTTAAGAACCAGCCTTCACCGGTTTGGTTGCCAAGGCTCAAGATATGCGAAGCATCGTCGGCGATTTCGTCGATCGCTTCGATCCCATCAAACCGCTTGGAGGCGGTCAGCGCCTTTTGCATCGGCTTTTCACACCAGCGGATCAGCCCCATGGTAAACTCCGCGAAGTACTTGGCCGATGCCTTGGCACCAAGATGATTGTACTTGTACAGCTGGTTGTACAGGCTGTAGTTCATGAACCCAACGATGTCTGGCACGATGACTTGGGCGCCTTCTTTTTCAAGCAACCGCACAACGTTGTTGTTGGCGATTGGTGAATACTTGACCAAGATCTCGCCGACGACGCCGACTTTTGGCCGGATGCGGCTTTCATCAAGCGGCACGGTGTCGAAGTCTTTGACGATCTGGGCAACGTTCTTCTTAAATTCACGGAACGAACCTTTTTCAACCGAAGGGCGTACCAACTCAAGCCACTGCTCGTGCATCTTGTCGATCATTCCAGGCTCGGTTTCGTAAGGCCGGGTGCGGTAGACGACACGCTCGAACAAGTCACCATACAAGAAGGCAATCGCCGCACGCTTCAGCAGCGGGATCGTGAACTTGAAGCCAGGCGTCTCTTCGACCCCTTGGTTCCCCAGACTGAGGGAAACCACCGGGACCTGTTCGAAGCCGGCATCTTTGAGCGCTTTTCTGATCAACGGGATATAGTTCGTTGCTCGGCAGCCACCACCGGTTTGGGTCATCATCACCGCGGTTTTGTTGAGGTCATATTTGCCTGATTGCAAGGCCTCAAGCATCTGCCCGATCGAGATGATCGCCGGGTAGCAGGCGTCGTTGTTGACGAATTTCTGGCCGACATCGATACTCTTACGGTCGTCCATCGGCAGGTTCACCACGTTGTAGCCAGAGGCCTGTAAGGCGACATCGACTAAGCCGTGTTGATGGATCGGTGACATCATCGGCAGCAACAAGGTGTAGCCGTCTTTGCGCATATCTTCTGTGAAGTCGACAGGCTTTGGATCGTCTTCCAACTTCTCTGGCATGATCTTGCGCTTGGTGCGTTCTGCCACGGCTGCTTTCAGGGAACGCAACCGGATGCGGATGGCGCCCATGTTGGTTCCTTCATCGATCTTCAAGCTGGTGTACAGGCGGTTGTAGCGATCCATGATCTCTTCGATCTGGTCGGCGTCGATGGCATCGATCCCGCAACCAAAGGAGTTCAGTTGAACGAATTCCAGCTGTGGCGTCTTCGCTGCGATCCGTGCGGCCGCGTACAGGCGGCTGTGGTAGGTCCACTGGTTGACGACCCGCAGGCCCTTGACGTCGCCGAGATGGGCGATGGAATCTTCGGTGAGCACATGGAAGCCTTCAGCGGTCATCAGCTGTGAGATCCCATGGTTGACTTCTGGATCCAAATGATACGGCCGGCCAGCTAAAACGATACCGTGTTCACCGGTGCGCATCAACATCTTCATGGTGTCTTCGCCGCGGTTGCGGATCTGGAGTTTGAAGTGTTCCAGTTCCTTGTAACCGGCGTCTAAGGCGTCTTCAATTTCTTTTTTGGAGATATCGAGGTCTTTGAAGCATTCGTACAGTGATTCCGCGCACGCCTTTTTATCCGCGAGGTTCAGATAAGGATCGCGGTAGTCGATGCTGCCGTTGGTGATTTCATCGACGTTGTTCTTGATGACGGCAGGGTAAGATTGCACGATTGGGCAGTTAAAATGGTTGTCCTGATCGGCGTTTTCTTGGACTTCGTAAACCACGGCGGGATAGAAGATCCGCTTGTAGCCCTTGTCGATCAAGGCTTGGATATGGCCGTGCACCTGCTTGGCCGGGTAGCAAACCGTGTCTGAAGGAATGGTTTCCATCCCTTTTTCGTATTGGTCTTTGTTACCTTTAGGCGACAATTCGGCGCGGAAGCCAAGCTTGGTGAAGAATGTCTGCCACAACGGGTAGTTTTCGTACATGTTCAACACGCGTGGAATGCCGATCACACCGCGGGTCGCCAGCTTTTTGCGCAACGGGCGATAAGAGAAAAGCAACTTGTACTTTTCTTCGACCAAGTTGATCTTGCCGTTTTCTTTCTTCAGGTGTTGCCGCAAGCCACGGGCTTCACCTTTTTCACACCGGTTACCAGTGACGAAGCGGCGGCCATCGTTGAAGACGGTGATGGTCAGCGCACAGTTGTTTTCGCAACCACCGCAGTGCATGTATTCCTTGGTGAAGGTCAGCTTATCGAACTGATCGACAGACAACAGCGTCGTCTTGTCGCCTTCTTGATAGGCTTCTTCGGCGATTAAGGCCGCACCATAAGCGCCCATCAAGCCAGCGATGTTTGGCCGGATCACTTCGACGCCGGCGATTTTTTCAAACGCACGCAAGACGGCTTCGTTATAGAAGGTCCCGCCTTGGCAGACGATGTGTTTGCCCATGTCTTCAGCCTTGCGCATCTTGATGACCTTGAACAAGGCGTTCTTGATGATAGACACGCTGAGACCGGCGGCGATATCACCGATGCTGGCGCCTTCTTTTTGCACCTGTTTGACCTTGGAGTTCATGAACACGGTGCACCGAGAACCCAGGTCGCTTGGGTGCTTGGCGAGCAAGGCAGCTTGGGCAAAGTCTTTGATATCATATTTCAAACCGGTGGCAAAAGTCTCGAGGAAACTCCCACAGCCACTGGAACAAGCCTCGTTAAGTTTGATCGTCGACAAGGCGTCGTTTTTGATCGTCATGGCCTTCATGTCTTGGCCGCCGATATCCAAGATGAAATCGACGTTAGGCTGGAAGTAATGCGCCGCGCGGTAATGGGCGACGGTTTCAACTTCGCCGATATCGACCATCAAGGCGTTTTTGATCAAGTGTTCGCCATAACCGGTGACGGCGGTTTTACCGATCGTCACCCCTTCTGGCATGTGTTCGTGCATGTCGCGCAAGATCTGCTTGGTCTTCTCCAGCGGATCGCCGTCGTTACTGTCGTAATAGGTATACAGCAACTTGTTGTCATCCGACATCAAGGCCACCTTGGTCGTCGTCGAACCGGCATCGATCCCTAAAAAGGCCACCCCACGATAGCTGGCGAGGTCGCGGCTTTCAACTTGTGCTTGAGCGTGGCGCTTGCGGAATTCTTGCAACTCGTCATCGTCTTTGAACAACGGTTCCAGTGAGTGTGACGGGTGCATGCCGGAATCATCCCCGTGCTCGAGCTTGTCTTCCAAGGCCACCAAGGTCGTGATCGGCTGATCGTTGGCATACAAAGCCGCGCCTTTGGCCACGAACAGTTGCGGATCTTCTGGAAAGACCACTTGTTCAGGCGTCAGGTTCAACGTGTCGATGAAGCGGGCCCGCAGTTGATCCATGAAGTACAGCGGACCGCCTAAGAAAGCGACGTTGCCGCGGATCTTATGCCCAGCCGCCAAGCCGGAGATCGTCTGGTTGACCACGGCTTGAAAAATCGATGCGGCAATGTCTTCTTTGCGCGCACCATCGTTGATCAGCGGCTGAACGTCAGTTTTGGCAAACACGCCACAACGGCTGGCGATCGGGTACATCGTCTTGGCATTTTTGGCCAGTTCATTGAGCCCATCAGCGTCGGTTTTGAGCAACAGCGCCATCTGATCGATGAACGCGCCGGTCCCGCCGGCACACGACCCATTCATCCGCTGTTCCAAAGAAGCCCCAAAGAACGTGATCTTCGCGTCTTCCCCGCCTAATTCGATCGCAACGTCAGTTTGTGGAATCAGCTCCTCCACCGTCTTGGTGCAGGCGATGACTTCTTGAACAAACTTCAATTGTAAGAGGTTAGCCAGCCCCATGCCGCCAGAGCCAGTGATGGTGCAGGCGAGATGGGTGTTGGGGCCAAGTTCTTCGATGGCTTCATCCAACACCCGCTTGCTTGCTGCCTTGACGTCAGAAAAATGGCGTTCATACCGGGCAAAACGGGTGTGGTGGTCTGCATCCATCACAACGAGCTTAACCGTTGTGCTCCCAACATCGATGCCACCATACAGTGTTTCTTCTTGCATGTCTTCACCTCAAAATTTCCATTCCATGTCCAATTCAAAGAATTAGATAGTGACTACTTACTTTCAGATTAGTGTACACCCAATCAGATATTTTTGCATAGCAATATGGTCAGATTGTCACAATTTGTTAACGGGCGATTGAATCACATGTAAGATTTTACCAATCGATAACGACAAAAAGCGTCGCCGCAATCTGCCCACTGGCCGTTGCGGCGACGCTTTTTGTTTAGTTGCACGTTAATCTTCGATTTTTTCGAGCAAGGCACCGGATTCGCTAGCCAACACCACCACATTGCCGAGCCTGGTGTCGGCGCCACCGTGATTGCCGCCATCGATGAACACGCGGGCGTATTCACCGGGATACTGCAACACGAACACCGGATGCCGCTGATAATCCATTAGCTTAGGTGGCAATAGGTTTTGGCGATAGCGGCCTTCGATGTAGCCGGTTGGCGTGTGGCCAGTGACGATCGTGGCTTGTAGCGGATTGCTGGCAAAAATCGGGGTGACCTGGCCGCCATACCAATAACTCTCCCGCGCCCACAGCTTGGTTTCGGCAGTTGTTCCTTCCGGCTGGGCGAGGTCCAAACCGGCATGGACCAACCACAAACGCTCGCGGCGATAATCAAGCGTTAGCTCCCGCACCCAAGCCAGCAACCCTGAATACGCGCTATTGACAAGTTTGCGGTTGGTTCGGGTCCCGCCGGCCTGCCCAAAATGGTGACGCACCGCCTCGCGCAAGGTGGTGGCACCGCCATTGTTCAACCAGTTATCGTCGGTTTCATCACGCAAATAATCTAACATCATCTGTTCGTGATTCCCGCGCAACACGACGGTGTGCTCGGCGTCTGCCAGCCAGCGCCGACGGATCTCTTCCAGCACCGCAAACCCCGCCTTATGGCCGTCGATATAATCCCCGATGAACACGGTGATGGCGCCGGGGTAGCGTGCCTACACCGCATCTAGTCGCGCAAACACCCCCATCTGCCCATGAATGTCACCCACTGCGATCACTTTCACCATCAGTCCACCTCCGCTAGGGTGATTATACAAAAAAAGCGGTCCCATCAGATGACGGTCCCGTTACATTTTGTAGACGATTTCACGGCTAGCGATCAGCCGCGCCTCGGGCAGTGAATCGTGGCACCTGTCCGGTCGGCCGCTCTTTGGCGACCGCCAGTTGCGCCACCTGGTTGAGATAGTTACTCGGCTCGTTGAAATGCGGCGAAAACAACATGTCAACATGCGCCAGGTCATCGATCGTATTATTATTTTGGATCGCAATCGACAGCGCGTTGGCGCTTTGGGCCACCTCATGCTCACAAAACAGTTGCGCTCCCAAGATCCGCCGCGACAATTGATCATACACCAGGGTGATGGTCAATGCTGAGGTGTCTGGCATGAACGCTGGCCGCCAGGTGCCGTTAAAGGTCACCGCTTGTGGACGCAACCCAACGACTTGTTGCGCATGAGCCAAGGTAATGCCGGTCGTCGCCACGCACAAACCAAAGACGCTGATCGCGCTGGTGCCTTGGGTCCCGTAATCCGGCTGTTTGGCGCCGCATGCATTCACACCGACGAGCGCGCCTTGGTGCAAGGCGGCACTGGCCAAGGGGATGTATGCCGCAGCACCCGTTGGATTGAACAAGCTGGTGCGACAATCGCCCGCCGCGAACACATCTGGATCTGAAGTACGCCCATACGCGTCGCACACCAACGCCCCGTGACGGTCACAGGTCAGCTGACTTGCCACCAGAGCCGTTGCCGGTGCAAAACCCGTGGTGGCAACAGCGAGATCGAAGGCAGCCTCCCCGCTACGTGCCTTGACGCCAATTTGCCCGGGGGCTGCTGCAAACGCCCGCACCGGATCATTGAGGTTCACCATCACCCCATGATCTGCCAGACGTGCCAAAACGATCCCAGCACCTGCAGCATCCAGATAGTTGCGCAACAGCTGGTCGCTGGATTCGAAGATGGTGACGATATGTCCTGTTTGCGCATAGCTTTCCGCCAATTCGACGCCAACATAGCCACCACCGATCAAGGCGATGGTTTGCGCAGTTGTCGCCGATCGATGCACGGTCTCGGCTTCTTCCATATCCTTGCACAACAAGATCCGCGACCGGTCGGCACCGGCTAACGGTGGCAGACTGTGGCGTGCCCCGGTGGCGACGATCAGCTTGTCGTAACGGATACTTTTGGCCGCGCCGGTCACCAAGTCACGCGCGTAGACCTTGTGTGCTGCCACGTTCACCCGCGTGACGTCATGATGCAACCACACCGTCGCCCCTTGACGCCGCAACGCTTCCGGAGTTTGGTAATGCAGACGCTGAAGGTCATTGACGGTGCCGTCAAGATACAACGAGACGCCACAAGCCAAGAAGCTGATGTCATCGTGGCGTTCAAAAATCGTCACGTGATGCTGCGGATATGCCGCCATAATGGCCTGTGCGGCAGCGGTACCGGCATGGGTACAGCCAATGATCACAATTTCCAATGAAAACGCCCCCAAACTCTTCTCTCAACTTTAATCGAAAAGCGTAAGCCCGTCAACACCACCCACCGCTGACGGGGTCGCCCATACAAAAAGCCAAGCCGTCACGGACTTAGCTTCTGTCATCATGATTATTGGGCATCAAAGTCTGCCGCGATCGGCAAGACATGCGGCCGGCCGAAGTAATAGCCCTGCACCAGGTTGGGCGAAAAACGCCTGATCAGCTGGATATCCGTTGATTCTTCGAATCCTTCTAAGGCAAACCGCTTGTGTTGCTGTTGCGCCCGGATGCGCCAGTAGGTGATCGCAGTGACGATCTCCGCCACCGAAAGCTTGCCGCGCACATTTTGCAGTGCAAACTTGTACTCGGCAACATACGGATCGAGTGCTGATACCAAAGCCTTCGTGTTGGCACCGGTGCCGACGTCATCTAAGCACACCACCAAACCGACCTCTTCAAACCGTTTGGCGGCTGCAATCAACATCTGCGCATCCACCGGCACATTGCCGGTACCGCGGCGTTCGGTCAACTCGATCACCAAGTCGTAGGTCAACTTATCTTGCAGTGCCACTAACAACGCCACATACGCTGGGTCGATGAACTGCTCTTGGTCGAGATTGAAACTCACCAGCTCAAAATCCTTGGGCAGCGTCTCAAGCGTCGCTTCGATCAAATTGGCCATCGTCTGCGGCGAAAATTGGCTGAAATCTTTAGGCAACAACCACCGACCGTTAGCTTCCTGCTGCTCGCGCAAAAACAGTTCATAGCCGGCTAGTTTGCCACTCGTGGCATCATATTTCGGTTGACCCCATAATCTTATCATCGTCTTAATTCACTTTCCTCTATCTTGCCGCGACCATGGATTCTGCGGTTTCAACGCCTGTACTCCAATCGATCGTTGCCGTATAGGTGCCCGCCTTGGCAGACCCGGCCGGACCGAGTTGCAGTTGGGCAGATAAATCACCATATAAATCAAAATCACCCGTGCTGGTCCCCGAGAAAATCAAAAACGCGCTTCCGTACTTATACGCCTGATTGTCCGGCACAAAATTGCCTAACGCCAAGTCTGGATTGCTCGTGATCACGCCATCGGTATCGGCTTGGGCGACGCCTGCTTGTTTGACGTCTGCCGCATCAGCACTCGGCGTTTTGAGCTTGAAGGTGAAGGCGGCTTCCGCGTTATCAAACTTATCACCTTGGCCGTTAGTGATCGATGCGTTTTCCAGCTGGGCTCGGATCCCCCATTGCGTCGGCGTGCCGCCATTGTGGACCCCAAAGGCAAACTGGCCGCCAGTGGCGCTTAAGGATTGACCGCTACCGTATAGCCCTGGGATCACAGCGGTCAGATTCGGATCCTTGCCTGTCGGATTACCTTGACCATCGGCCAGGCTGAAGTGAAACGCCGCCGGGACGGTGTAGATCATCGGGCCAGTGCTGGGCTTGATTTTCACCATGGCGACGTTAGAATACATCGTCGTCTTGCCGTCTTTGAAGGTGACCTTCATCTGGCACAGATCGCCGGCTTGCATGTAGGTGACGTTGCCAAGGTCCAACGTCCAGGTGTTCCCGTCATTGTCGGTGGCATTTTGATTCTCGCTACCGGCCCAACCGGCAAGCTTGGGTGCATATCCCCAAGTCGGCGTCGTGTTTGCCGTCAGTGAAGCCGGCGTTTCATTCAACTTGAACGTGTAGTCTGACCCGGCGACAACGCCTTCGGTATCGCCGGTGTCTTCAGGTTTCAACGAGATGATGTGCACTTGCTTGAGCACCCGCTGGGCCTGACCGTTCACCGTAAACGTCGCCTGCACCATCGCGTCAACACCGCTCGGGTTGTTGCCTTCAAACGCCTTGGAATTAGCCGTCAGGGTACCCGAATCTGCATCTGCATTGACGTCTGTGGTCAAAACATTGGTATTACCAATATTGGTTGATGAAACAGTCGGCTTAGAAAGTGCGACGCCAGTCACCGGTTTACCATCTTTGGTCAGCTGCCAATCCAACTTGTCGCTGGGGCTGCCCAAAATCGGCGTACCGGTCACGTTCTTGTAGTCTGTCGTGAACATGAAATCGGCGGCGGTCTGGCTACCTGGCACCGTTAGGGTCAATGCGTAACCCGAGGCTTTCGTGTCTTCTGTTTCTTTGGTCTGCTGCACCGCCGTTCCGACTTGAGAAACCGCCTCATCGATCGCCGAACCGCTGACGCCGCCACCGTTTTTGAGCTTATCGAGAATATCGGTGATTTTTTGGATCAGTTCCTTGATATTATCATCATCGGTGGCATCAGGTGCCCCAGAGATTGTCGACGACGCATCCCCGGTATTGGCCGTCTTGGGTTGCGATTCAACGACGACGATCTTCTTATTGGTCGTCCCGTCACTGTTGCGCGTCAACCCCCAGGCCTTCGCCTGGGCATCGGTGATCAGGTACATCCATTTGTTGTCACCAACGGCCGTGACCTTTTGGGCGGTGCTGGTGTCCAGCGTGCCGTTGCTGCCGGCGACTCCGATCTGCAAGGAATCACCGGCGTTTTGAATCGTCCCGGTGAGGATCGCAAAGTAGCCGTTGGCATTAGCCGGCAACACCATCTGATCGGTGATTTTCGGGGTTAAGGTGACCGTGTATTGCAAGGTGCCGACAAGCATTTTCAAAATGCCTTGGTTCGTTGTCGTGCCATAGTGGCTGTTGGCAAACTGCTCTCGAATCGCCAAGCTCGTCGCGGTGTCGTCGACTTTTTTCCCGTTGCTCAAGGTGACCTTGCTCATATCGACCACGATCTTGATGTCTTTGTCGATCGTGATCGTGCCGCCATCGACGGTCAAAACGTTGCCGGCGTGACTACCATACCAATTAGCAGCGCTGATCGGGATCCCGCCTTTGTTGCTCGCGGGATTGAGCTTGGTGCCATCGGCTGTGACCGTCACACCGGGGCTGGTGAGATCAAACCAGCCCGAGCCACTACCTTGCGTCACCGTCAGCGACATCAAGAAGTTGGTGAAATCGTCTTCAGCGTCACCAAAAATGCGCGTCGCCACCGTATCGCCCGCCTTGAACGTGAAGGTAACCACCGACTTGCTGGTAATTGCCGGCGCCGTTTTTGCCCCAGACGTGCTATTCAAGTTCGTTGCACTCACCGAATCCGGTGCGAGGATCAATGGTGAATTGGGATTGGCTATCTGGGTCTTAGCCATGGCATCCCCGCCGTATTGCGAGGTCACGTTGGCCGCGTCTGAATAATCAAGCCCTTTACCGCTCCAGTATTGGGTAATATCGTTGGGTCCAGCAATGATTTCCGCGTGAGCGGAGTTTCCCGGAAAAACTGCAAGGGTCATTAGGATGAGCAACATCCCGATCAATGCGATCCCGAATTTGGGCTTGGCTAGTTGCACGTTGATCCCTCCCTTCATTTCCTGACCGTTTTCAAGCGCCGCCACAATAGCCAGACGAGCCCGCCAGCCACTAATGACAACGCCACAATGAGCACGACGATCGAACGTGACACTGTCGGTGTCATCTGGTGGCTAGTCGAGTGGCTAGTTGGTGCCGCCTCAGCCGAGATTGTGTCGGCGACATGAACTTGTTGGTTAAAATGCCAGGTCCGCTGACCTGATCTGGCCGTCAACTCTACCGTATAATCCCCAGCTTTGAGCGCGGTCTTAGACACGATTCCAAACGTAAAATGTGAATTTGGCGCCATGGCATAGCCGTTGACTTGTCGGGTCAACAGCGGCTTTTGTTTGCCTTTAGCGAACACTTTTGCATCCAGGCTCAGCTGGCCGAACATCTGTGGTGCCGTGTTTTGAATCTGTGCCAACACCACCGGCGAACCGGCGCTTTGACCCGCGGTGAGCTTCGTCAGCTTGAGTTGTGGATGGACGTAGGTGGTGTTGGTGCGCAAGATCACCGGAATATACGTCGCAAAGCGGTTGCGCAACCTCATCTTACCTGCCGCCTTGCCTTGATAAGATGCCGCATCGATTGCATACACCGACCCTGCTAACTCACCGGCAAAACCTGTCTTGGGCACAGCAATCGTGAACGTCACCTGCTTAGATTGGTTGCCTGCCAGATGTACCGTTTGCGGTTTGCCCGTCAGCGAGGCAAGCCGATAGCGCGCAGAGTCGTCATCAGGGCCATTGGGATCATACCCGATCTGGCCGTTGTTACCAGTGTATAGGTTGGCAATGCTTACCTTGATTGTTTTGGTCGTTGCCGTCGTGTTCGTCACTGTTATCGGCAACGCAACAGACGTGCCGGGTTTGGCAACAAACTCGAAGTCGTGGTTTTGCTTGCTGGCCTGATTGGTCAGCTTAGGCGTCACGGTGAACGTCGCGCCATCAGCATGCACCGGCTGGGTCGGCAATAACCACCCCAGCAACAACAAGAGCCACCAATAGTGCCTCAACCGGCTCATTGATCTTGCTCCGCGTCGTCGCGGTCTTGCTTGCGGCGCTTAAATAATAAGAAGAGCAACAACAAGATGATCAAGATCAACAACACGATCAGCGCGACGAGCCACCATGGGAATGGATTGGCGACTTTTAGATTAGCCTGCTTGTTGACCTTATTAGCATTGGCCTGTGAGACCTTCAGCGAGCGACGAAAATGCCAGGTGTGGGTCCCGGATTTTGCCACCAGGTCGATCGTATACTTGCCCGCAACAAAAGCGTGCCCAGAAAACACCGCAAACTTGAAGTGCGAATTAGGTGCCATTGCGTAGTCGCTGACTTCGCGCGTCATCACGGCTTTGGTGCTGTTGCCTTTGTAGACCTTCGCCTTGATGCGCATTTTACCAAAAAGCTGTGGCTCGACGTTTTGCAGCGTCGCCAGCATCGCCGCGTGCCCGGCCTGCATCCCGATCTTGAGCTTGGGCATCTTGAGATCAGGACTGACATACGCATTATTGGTGCGCAAGATGATGGTCGAAAAAGCGGCAAATTTATTGCGGATCGTCAGGTTGCCTTGCGTCGCCTTGCCATATGTGGACACATCGACTGCGTGCAGGCTCCCGAGCAACTCGCCATGAATACCGGTTTTCGGCACGGTGACGGGATAGCTAATATGGCGGGAGGCTTTCGGCGGCAAGGTGATGGTGGACCCTTTTCCCGCTAAGGCAGACAAGCGATATTGCGCCGAGCTGTCGCGTGGACCGGCCGGATCATACATGACCTGCCCGTTGTTGCTCGTGTAAGCATTAGCAACAGCAACCTTGACGCGCTTTGTCGCGTCGGTGAGGTTGGTCAACGTCGCGCCAAAGGTCACCTTCTGTCCGGGCTTTGCGATGATATTAAAATAGCCTGCATCCTTGCTGGCGGCATCGGTCAATGTCGGCGTTAACGAAAATGACGATCCTGTCGCTTGCACCGGATTAATTGCGGCAAAGCCTAACGCCACCGCGATCATTACCACGAGGCTTATCAAACGCTTGTACATACCATTCTCCCTTTACGATTCAAAAAATCCCGTCCCCCGCCAAAAGGCGAAAGGCCGGGATCAACACACATCATTTAGTCAGCAGCCGGTGCTTTAGGCGTACCGTTGTCCACCGTCCAGGTGACTTGGCCAGTGTACGTATCTGCTTTGGCCTTCACGTTCTTAGCAATCGTCAGACTTGGCGCGGTGACCTGTGCCGTCGTCTGGCCTTCACCAAAGCCTGGTTTTGCGGTCAAAACGGCATTGTTAGTTTTGACGATATCCGTTGTGCCGACCGTTACATCAGTCCCGTCGGTCGCGCCAACGTTATCGCCGGACACACTGCCGATCGTAAACGCGAGACTGGAAGCTGTCAATTTTGCTTTAGTCGTATCACCGGTGAAATCACCAACCTTGGCCGTCACATTCCAGCCTTTATCGGTTTGTGAATAATCAGCGACACCCAGTTGGCCCCCGACAGACGCACCGTTATTATCGCTTTTACCGGAACCAAAACTGACGTCTCCTTTCATCAAATCGGTCAAGTTCTGACTTCCAAATGTAAAGCTCGGAACCGCCGTCAGATACAGTGACTTGCCATCTGCATTAGCCCCATTGTCCAAGATGGTGAATGTCGCGTTCGAAGTATCCGGTTTTGTGGCCGCGGTTGTTGTCGTCGTTGCAGACGTACTCGATTCATCGCCAGTACCTGCTGAGACTGTATTTGTTGTAAATACTGCTGTTACTGCGGCAGCAAGTAATGCACCGCCTAAAAGCAAAGTTTTTTTCATGTTAATTACGCCCCCATAAGATGAACATTAAATTACTCGATTATTAATCCTGGATTATTCATAGAATTTCAAAAAAGCAGCGCAATCCCATGATTCACACGGGACTGCGCTGCTTTGGTGTTTCACCCATTGGGTGCGCCTATATGCTAAGGTTGAGTCGACGAAAACCATCACG
>NZ_BAAIHN010000029.1:0-34730 GCF_054784775.1 Lacticaseibacillus boliensis | reverse complement strand
TGATGGTTTTCGTCGACTCAACCTTAGCATATAGGCGCACCCAATGGGTGAAACACCAAAGCAGCGCAGTCCCGTGTGAATCATGGGATTGCGCTGCTTTTTTGAAATTCTATGAATAATCCAGGTATATCTAAGCTGAAATTGTCTAATGGCGAGTTGCTTACATACGGACTAGGAGACTTTGCGAGTAATCTTTGTTGGACATTTATAGGTGGCTATTTAACGATATTCTATACTGATATTCTTGGCGTTGCGCCCGCGTTAGCATCAGTGTTAATCATGACGGCACGGGTTTTTGACGGTGTTTGGGATCCAATATTCGGTATGATTGCGGAGCGCACAAACACTAAATTTGGTCGATTCCGACCGTACATTATCTTTGGGGCACCATTTCTAGCAATCTTTTCAGTACTTAGCTTTACAATTATTGGTTCTGGAACGCTATCAGTTTTACTTGCTTTCGTTTCATATTTTATTTGTGGGCTTCTTTTCACTGTTGTTAATTTATCCTATGGCTCACTTGCAACCGTTATGACGACCGATCAAGAAGATCTTGCACAACTGACGTCTTATCGCATGATCGGCACTAATCTGAGCTCAGTTTTAATTACAGCATCGGCGCCATTATTACTGAGCTTTTTTTCGATAGGAGGTCGAATTGACCGTAGTGGTTATTTTTGGACTGCACTGATTTTTTCCGTGTTGGCAATTCCTTTATTCATCCTTGTGGGAACGAAATGTAAAGAGAATGTCCGTCCGGTTTCAACAGGAACGCACGTAAAATTTAAAGAGACAATTAAAGTTGTCTTGAAGAACAGGCCATTATTACTACTATTTTTAATGATGTTTGCAGGAATGCTTGCGATGTTTGGCCGAATTGGGACGCTTGTCTATTACGTAATGTATACAGTTAAACAACCAGCATTAATTTCAGCCTTTATGACGATTCCATCTTTGGCTGGGATTGTTGGTATTTATTGTACTAAGCGTCTTGTGACTAAAGTCGGACGCAAGCGGATGTGCTTGTACGGATATTTAGGCTGTGGTCTGAGCCTGTTAGCTATGTTTGTGATTGGTGAAATTGGAAGTTACCAAAATATCGTTATCTTGTTAATAATGGATTTTATTTATGGCTTGTTTAACTTTGTGATGCCAATTCCAATGGCAATGGTTGCTGATGCAATCAATTATGGTGAGTATCAATACGGAGTGCGGTCTGATGGCACTTCTTACGCGGTGGTATCGGTTTCAGTTAAATTAGGGTCAGCATTTGGTGCATCATTGGGTTTGTTGATTATGGCCGCTACCGGTTATATTGCAAATCAATCTCAGACGGCGGCTGCGCAGACTGGAATTAATGGTGTCGTGAACTTATTCTACGGTGTGCTTTGGTTATTGTGTCTGATTCCGCTTCATTTCTATCCATTGACAGAGTCGGTCAACAATAAGATCAATAACGACTTGGCGATTCGTAGGGAACGTATTAATTTGACCAATACAAATATTACTTCTGGGATTGGAGATATTCATGTGTTGAGTGCTGATGCACAAGTTGCGACAGAAATGGTGGATGATATTTTTGCAATGGCTGACGGCCAGATGATGCCACTCACAGAAGTCAACGATCCCATTACCGCTAAAGGTCTAATGGGGACAGGCTTTGCTATTCTTCCAGAAAATGGCAAGGTGGTTTCACCTGTCAGCGGGCAGATTATCAATATATTCATTTCTAAACACGCAATCGGGATTAGGACCAAGTCAGGAGTGGAAATTTTAATTCATATGGGTATCGATACCTTCAACCTAAAAGGGAAGCCATTCGAGTTAGCTGTTGAGGTCGGGGATGAAGTTAGTCCTGGACAGCTTTTAGCCAAAGTTGATTTAGAGCAGATTCGTGAAGCAAAACGTGGTACCGAGATTCTGTTTATTGTGACAAACCATTTAGCAACTAGACGGATTGCATTTGACCCACCAAGTAAAGTGAAGGCGGGGAACTCAGTAGGGAGAATTGTACTCTAACAACGCCCAGATATGCGAAAAGAACGGATGCATGCTATTCAATTAGGATAGTAGCGTATCCGTTTTTTGGTGCAGTGATTTTGAATGACAAAAGTTTGACCTTGCTAAGAAATAGCAATTATCGATGAGCATTTCTTGCAACTGCTAATTCATAACCTCATAAAGGCATGAAAATCACTAGGATACAGGATTATTTTTCGAAAGAGTAGCGCTTTCAATGGGGCTAATATAGTAACCGTAGATGAGGTTCGAATAACGAACTACTACTAATAATAGAATGGGAAGTGGATATAATGGCAAAAGTACGTATTGGTATTATTGGTTGTGGCGGTATCGCACATCAGAAGCATTTTCCAGCACTTGGCACCATGAAGGACAAGGTTGAGCTTGCAGCTTTCTGTGACATCATCCCTGAACGTGCAGAGGAATCTGCAAAGAATTTTGGGATCCCAGGGGCCAAAGTTTACACTGATTACCATGAATTACTTAAAGATGAAAGTATTGACACTGTGCACGTCTGCACGCCTAATGTCGCCCATGCGTCTATCACAATCGATGCTTTTAAGGCTGGCAAGAACGTATACTGCGAAAAGCCGATGTCGAATGATCCAGCAGCGGCACAAAAGATGATCGATGCATGGAAGGCCTCAGGTAAGAAATTCACAGTTGGTTATCAGAACCGTTTTCGTAAGGACGTTCAAGCTTTGCACAAGTCTTGTGAGGATGGTGAGCTCGGGGATATCTACTTTGCAAAAGCACATGCAATCCGTCGTCGTGCTGTGCCAACTTGGGGTGTGTTCCCAGACAAGTCTAAGCAAGGTGGTGGCCCATTAATTGATATTGGGACGCACTCTCTAGATATGACGCTGTGGTGCATGGATAATTACAAGCCGGTTTCGGTTATGGGATCGACCTTTGATAAGCTGGGACATCTTCAACAAGCGACCGAAGGCAATTTGTTTGGTCCTTGGGATCCGAAGACGTATGAAGTTGAAGATTCTGCATTCGGATTTATCAAGATGGAGAACGGCGCAACGATTTATCTTGAAGCGTCTTGGGCATTGAATGTGCGTGAATCTCGCGAAGCATCAACAACGCTCTGCGGTACAAAGGCGGGTGCTGAAGACTATCATGGCATGAGCTATCCTAATGATGAATTAGTTTATAATCGCGGGCACAATGGTTTACTCACTGAAGAGAAAATCAGTGCTGAAGGTTCCATTGATTTCTTTGAAGGCGATGCAAGCGGTGAGGCAGTCGCAGATGCACAGCAGTGGATTGACGCTGTTGCCAATGATAAAGAGCCACTGGTTAAACCTGAACAGGCTTTAAAGGTTACTCAGATTCTAGACGCGATTTACAAGTCTTCTGAAACCGGCAAACCATTCTATTTCTAATTGACTTGATGGGTAAGTAACCGCTGAAATTGTGACTAATCAAATTTAGGAGAGTATGGCAATGGATGTCAAAGCGAAAAGAAACAGTTGGCTGGTGAGAATATCCGTCCTACTGATATCGATTGATGCAGCTTCTGCTGCGGTAGTGTCTGGTGCTATTCCGTTGATGAAGGATAGTTTCAAAAATGTTGCGAGTTCGACTGTTGAGTCCGCATCGACGTTACCAAGTTTGTCGATCCTGTTATTCATTCTGTTGAGCCCTTATGTTGCCAGAAAGATTGGGACAAAGAAGACTTCTTTAATCGGTCTTGGAGTTGCCTTTCTGTTCGGGGTTGCACCATTTTTCTTGAACAATATTTATCTGATTCTTGTTTGTCGATTCATTTATGGTGCCGGAATTGGATTGATTAATCCATTGGTTTATACCGTGATTAATCATGTCTATGTTGGTACTGAGCAGGCTGAGATGGTCGGGTATGGGAGTGCGTTTACTAATAGTGTGAACATTGTGTTGACCTACTTAGTCGGATTCTTGTTGCCATTAGGGTGGCATTACAGCTTTTTGGCCTATTCCGTAATCCTTGTCATCTTTTTACTGGTTTTGTTCTTTTCGCCAGATGTCAAAGTTGACGATGATGAAGGCCAGCAGGAAAAGCAAAAGGAAAGCACTACGAAAAAGCAAGCATCAGATCGGCTTGGATTTTCAGCGTGGAAGTTTTTAATTTTCATGTTCTTCTTGTATATTGCAGTTTTACTTTACCAAATTAAGTATGCACAAATTGTTGTGGTGAAGGGTTTTGGGACGCCACAGCAAGCAGCGTTCGTCATGGGCTTAATCAACTTTGTTTCTATCATCACTGGATTGATTTTTGGGAAAGTCTTTAAAGCTCTTAAGCGTTCGACTTTCTTGGTAGGGTTAATCATGGTGCTTGTTGCTTATTTGCTAATCCCGATTACTCCTAACATTTGGTTAAGTGCATTGTTAGTCATTCTGATGGCTTTTGGTTCAGGGTTTATTGCAAGTTTCATCTTTTATGAGCTTTTCCAAGTTGTTTCGCCAAGAACAAGCTCTAAAATCTCAGGATACGCGTTAGTTGCAATCAATATCGGTATCTTCTGTTCTCCATACGTTGGTGGTATTGCGGCATCGGTGTTACATAACGATTCACCTACGTTAGGGGTCGTGATTTCTTCTGTGATCATCGCGGCATTGATTGTCGTTCATTTACTGACGATTCCGATTGACAAGCGTGAAGAACAAAAGTATGCAAAAGCAAGAGAAGAATAAGTAAAAAGGTGGTAGCAGTTATGGTTGCAAAAATTAAGCGCGGTGTGACCGCGTACAGTTACAATAAAGAATTCGGTTTGACGATGAATCTCGATGATATTATGCGGGATATCAGTGATACTGGGGCAACCGGGATCGAAATTCTTGCCAACTCACATATTCCTGGTTATCCATATGTTGATGATGCGTGGGTTGAGAAATGGCGTGCAGGGCTCCGCAAGTATAACTTGGAACCGGCTGAATATGCACAATGGGTTGATTCTCGCTTATATGAAGGACGTGAACTGGGAACACAAGAAAGTATTGACATTTTAGAGCGCGACTTTAAGATTGCGCACAAACTTGGTTTTAAGTTCATCAGAACAAAGCTGGGTGTTATTGATGATACTCTGACGCCTGTTAAGAACTGGCAGGATTTCATCAAAGGTGCATTTGATTTAGCAGAAAAATATGACGTTTATATGTGTCCGGAAATTCATGCTCCGAGTTTGATGGATTCGAAGATGGTTTGGGATTACTGTGACTTTATTGAAAAGACTGGGACTAAACGCTTCGGCTTGAACGTTGACTTCAGTTTGTTCCAAGCACGTTCCAACTCTTTAGTCGGGTATGATGATGGTTTTCCACACCCTGATCAGGAACACAGTCCGGTGTCTGATTTCGAACAATATATCAAGTATACGCTCGTTTGTCATGCTAAATTCATGCGCATGGATGAGAACTTCCGTGAAATGGTAATTCCGTACAATGAGATCTTTGCGCTATTGAAGAAGCATAACTGGAGTGGCTGGATGATTAGTGAGTATGAAGGAGCCAAGGCAGATGTTCCAGGTCATACTTCAGAACAAATCAAGCGCCATCAGATTATGCTGAAGAATATGTTAGGAGAGTAGGTGCGGATTATGTTGGAAAAATCTTTAATTCAGTCACGGGGTTTTAAAAATACTATTTCTGAAGATGGAACAGTTACAGGTTTTCAGGTACGCGTACGATTAGTGTATTATCGTGGGATCTGGTTGTCACAACTACGTCCTGGTGACGTGACTGTTGATGATAAGACGTACCCGGCTGAGACAATCAAGTGGAAGTTCGGTGAAAAGTTATATACAACAGCAGAATTAGCCCAGACAGGTGATGTGATGTGGAACTTGTTGGAGCCGGCAACGCTGTTTGTTCCTGAAGCAGGTGGCTTGTCTGTTGGTTACCATGATCTGAAAGTTGACTACCGCTTTAGCTCGTCTTATATGCCTCCTGTTATTGACACATTAATCAGTGAAACTACTACCGGTGATCATAAGGCTAAGCTATTGCTTGTACAGTAAAATTTTTAAGACGCATGCCGTCTGAATGTTAGCCTTATCACTAGTAACGACGTGGTAAGGCTATTTTCAGTAATAGGTATGTCGATTAGCAAGAACAATTTGGCTTTTAATTGCATGAGTACAATCAATTTAAAATGGATGGAGGAGTTCATCATGAAACGCATGTGGAAGATTTTGGGTGCCGCATTGCTTGTGTTCGGCCTTGCCGCTTGCGGCAAGGTGAACTCATCGAGCAAGGCGCAGTCATCTGACAATGCCAACAAGGAACTGGCCATCGTAATCCCAGCGGCCGATCATGGCTGGCTGTCTGGGGTTTCGTATTACGCCCAGAAGACCGCCAAAGATCTTGGGCTGAAGAAGTATAAGGTCATCACCGCGGCCAATGTCAACGACCAGGCGTCGCAACTGAACGACTTGGTCAATCAAAAAGTCGGTGCCATCGTTTTGGAGCCGTTCACCGATGAAGTCTCAGTCGCTGCTCAAAAGGTTGTAAAGGCCAAGATTCCGCTGGTTGTTTTTGATCGTAAGGTGAAAGCCAATTACAACGCCTTCGTTGCGGGATCTAATCCGCAGATCGGGGAATTGTCTGCTGAATATCTTGGGAAGAAGTTGAACGGCAAAGGCACTATCGCGGTTTTGTACGTACCAAGCTCCGGTTCAGTTAGTTCTGATCGGACAGACGCCTTCAAGAAGGTCATGAAGAATAAGTATCCCAACATCAAGCTCGTCAGCATGACCGCCGATGCTTACACGCAAGAAGACGGCTTGAAGACTGCCAAGGATATGCTGACGGCTAACTCCCACGTTGATGCGATCTTCTCTATCGATGATGAGTCCTCACTCGGGATCTTGCAGGCGCTGAAGGAAACCAAGCGGACTGACGTTAAGTATCTCTCCGGTGTTGGTGGCAGCCAGGCCTACTTCAAGAAGATTCAGGCGAGCGATGCCAACCTGCAGCTGTTCACCGCAACCTATGCGCCTTCAATGATCGGGGATGCGATCAAGGCTGCCCACAAGATCCAGCAAGGCAAGACGGTCAAGAAGCAGAATATCATCGCGCCAAAGATCGTCACCAAGGATAACGTCTCTAAGTTTATCAACAGCAAGTCACCATATTGATCGCTAAGGTTCATATTTAGGCAATCACTTTAACGCGCAATGATACGCATTGGCACTCAGGAAAGGAGAAGCCTGCACATGGTTAACGTAATTGAAATGAAGAAGATCACCAAGGACTTCTCTGGGATTCCGGTGTTGCGCGGTGTGGACTTAACGGTACGCGCAGGAAGCATTCATGCGTTGCTTGGTGAAAACGGTACGGGCAAAAGTACTTTGATGAACATCTTGTGTGGCTTGAAACCACGTGATGGTGGCGAGATCCTGTTCAACGGCGAAACCATCGAGCCGATGCAGAAGCCACCGCGGATCGCCTTCATTCACCAGGAGCTATCGCTGGTGAATGACCTGCCCATCTATCAGAACCTTTTTCTCGGCCATGAACTGAGCCGGCGCGGCGTTTTGGCGATTCCTGAGATGGTAGCTAGAAGCAAAGAAGTGCTGGGGCAGATGGCGTTGAACCTCGATCCGTGGTTGATGGTGCGAGATCTCAACCCGGCTTTGAAACAGACGGTAGAGATCGCACGCGGGTTGAACGAGCAAGCCCAGGTCATCATCATGGACGAGCCGACAGCGTCGTTGGATGATGTCGAGATCAAGAATCTGTTCACCGCGATGCGGGTTTTACGCAAGCAAGGGGTGACGATCGTGTTCATCTCCCACAAGCTTAGCGAGGTCATGGCAGTATGTGACCACTACACGGTCATGCGCGACGGGCGTGTCGTCGGTGACGGCGATATCGATCAGACGGTGACAGAGCGTTCGCTCAGTGACTTGATGGTTGGTAAAAAATTGACGGCGATGACTAAACCGGCGCGTGCCTATCAGGGAGAGCCAGTGTTGACCGTTAAGCAGCTCAGCAAAGCCCGCGAGTTTCGCGATGTGAGTCTGCATGTCGACGCCGGGGAAGTCGTTGGCTTCTTCGGGCTGTTGGGGGATGGCCGCAGTGAACTTTTCCAGACGATCGTTGGAGCCAACGGTCACTATAATGGCACGATTTCAGTTGCTGGTCGGCCGGTGGTCATGCATAACACAGCGACCGCGCTACGCCAAAAGATTGCCTATATTCCCAAGAATCGTAAAGAAAACGGGATCGTGAAAGATCTCAGTGTCAGCGACAACGTCTTGTTGCCGGTGTTGAACCGGCTTGGGCGCTTGACGATGATCATGCCAAAAAAACGTGCCGCAAGATTTAAGGCGTTGAGCACGCAAGTCAATGTGAAGTACGGCCAGGCGCAGGATCTGATCACGACGCTTTCCGGTGGTAATCAGCAGAAGGTGCTGATTGCTCGGGCGTTGAGTAGCAATCCCAAGCTGGTCGTGCTGGATAATCCCACCCAAGGCGTCGATATCGGTGCCAAGGCCGAGATTTACACCCAGATTCAAGCGTTGGCGGCACAAGGTGTCGGGTTTGCGGTGCTGACCAATGAATTCGACGAGCTGGAGCGCCTGTGCGATCGGGTTTACGTGATGGCAGGTGGACAGATCGTCGCGGAAGTCAGCCACGATGAACTCAACGAAGCAGACCTGATGTATGCCGCCACAGGTGGCACCAAGGAGGCAACGTCATGACAAAAGGATTGGATTACAAGCGCCTGGCCAAGGCAAATACGCCTTTGATCGCCTTTGTCTTCTTGTTCATCTTGGCGATCGTCGTTGAAGGCACGACCTTCTTGAACATGAACAACTTGATCAATATCTTGTTGAACAATGCCATCATCGGTATTATCGCGCTGGGTATGATGCTGATTATCGTCACTGCCGGCATCGATCTGTCAGTGGGGTCGATGCTGGCCTTGACCGGGTTGGTCGGGATCTGGAGTTTGAATCACTACGGCAGCATTGTGGTCGCCATCTTGGCGGCGTTGGCTGCCGGTGCGATCTTTGGTTTGCTTACCGGGGTGTTCGTGGCCAAGTTCGCGGTACCATCGTTTATTGTGACGCTAGGGACCATGAGCATCTATCGCTCGGTTGGTGAATATTGGTTCAACGGCGGCGGCATCACCGCGAACGGGCACTCGGCAGACGGCTTCATCGCCATTGCCAACACCACCGTCTTGGGCTTACCGATTCCGGTATGGTTGTGGCTGTTGTTCAGTGTATTGATCGCACTGATGGCAAAATACACCGCGTTTGGCCGCCACATTTTTGCCGTTGGGTCCAATCCCCGGGCGACGCGGCTGGCCGGCATCAACACTCATCGCGTCTTGATCGGGGTGTACTTGCTTGCCGGGGTGTTGGTGGCATTGGCGTCGATCCTCGAAGCGTCTCGGCTTGGCAGCATGAACTCGGCTTCCAGCGGTACGGGTTATGAAATGGATGCGATCGCGGCGACCGTGATCGGTGGCACCGTGATGACAGGCGGGCGCGGGACGGTTTTAGGCACGACCTTCGGGACTTTGACGCTTGGCATCATCAATAACCTCATGAACCTGATGGGGATGCCCGCGTTTTTGGTTGGCGCGATCAAAGGTGCCATCATCGTGTTGGCGGTGTTGTTGCAACGTGTGATGGATGACCAAGAATAGAAGGTGGCATGATGCAAATCGGATTTATCACGAACTGTCTGACCATGCCTTTTGCCGCTAAAGTTCAGCTGGCCGCCAAACTCGGTTACCAGACGCTAGAGGTGGCATGTTGGCCGGTCGGACATCCTAAGCAATGTGATTTGAACGCTGACAGTTACGACCAGCAAACGATCGATAAGGTGTCGCGCCTGTTGCGGCATAATCACGTGACGATCAGCACGCTGGCGTATTACGAGAACATGTTAGACAACAGTATCCAGCAACGCGCCCAGCACCTGCGGCATCTGCGCAACGTGATTCGCTTGGCACACAAGCTCGACGTGCCGTATGTGGCGACTTATCTGGGCAAAAACACGATGGTCAGCTTGGCCGATAACTTCCTGTTAGCCAGCGATATTTTCAAACCGATCGTCGATTATGCCCAAGCGTTGGACGTGACGATTCTGATCGAAAATTGCCCGATGCCGACTTGGGATCCGGAAGGCTACCCGGCAACCATATCGTATTCACCGGAGTTGTTGCATCAGCTTTTCACCACGATCGACAACGCCAACTTCGGCCTGAACTTCGATCCGTCTCACCTGTATTGGCAAGGGATCGACTACTTGCAGGCCGCGGCGGACTTCGCACCGAAGATCTACTCCGTGCACGTCAAAGACGTCACAATGATTGGCAATCGACCTGATCGGTTTGGGTTGTACGGGAAAAAAGTCACGAAGCAAAATCCTTTTGATTTTGGCTATTATACGGCGACGTTGCCGGGCTACGGGGACATTCAGTGGTTAGATCTCGTGCGCGTTTTACAAGCACACGGGTTCGCTGGCCCACTGCAGGTCGAATACAAAAACAGCAACGGCTATGGCACGATCGCAGACCCCAAGCGCGGTTTGGCGTTGAGCCAGCAATATTTAGACATGATCGGTGAACTAGCTTAATCAAAGACACATGTACCGTGGGCTAACTGTGCTGTTGGCAGACGTCATCGAACGAGACCCACCGGTTTCCATTAGAAAGTAGAGGTAAAGTAATGACAAAACAATTGGTATTGATCGGCTACGGTGGCATGGGGACGCGGCATCTCGGACGACTGCAACACGTTGAAGAAATTGACGTTGCGGGGGTTTACGATATCGATCAGACAAAGCGCGAATCTGCAGCCGCCGCAGGTTACAAAGTGTATGGCACCTATCAGGCCGTGTTGAGCGATCCCGCGGTCGATATGGTCTTGATCGCGACACCTAACGACTCGCATAAGCCTTTGGCGATCGCGGCGATGAAGGCGGGCAAGCATGTCCTTTGCGAAAAGCCGGTGACCTTGAGTGTGGCAGATTTTGAAGACATGGTACAAGTGGCTAAGGATTATCACCGCTGTTTGATGGTCGATCAGAATCGCCGCTGGGATGAAAACTACCAGATGGTGCGCAAGGTGATCGCAGACAATAGCATCGGCCATGTCTATGAGATCCGCAACACGGTTCAAGGTTCCCGGGGAATCCCTGGTGACTGGCGGCGCAACCGCGCCCAAGGTGGCGGGATGGTCTACGACTGGTGCGTCCATTTGCTCGATCGGATCCTGTTGTTGAAACAAGAGCAAGGCGTCGGCTTAGAAAGTGTCTACGCGGATTTGAGTTACGTGCTTGGTCACGAGGTCGACGATGGCTTTAAGGTGACGCTACGGTTTGCTGATGGGATGCGTGCCTTACTTGAGGTGGGAACGGCCAACTTCATCAAGCTTCCTGAATGGTACGTCGCCGGCACTACCGGCACGATGCAGATCGATGATTTTGAATTGCATGGCGAAGTCGTCAACCTCACCGGAGAACTCGCCAAAGATGCGATTCCGGTAGAAGCCGGCGCTGGCTTCACCAAGACCATGGCGCCGCGCACCGATGGCAGCATCGTCACGCATCCCTTGCCACAAGTCGAAACTGACGTGTGCGATTGGTACCGCAACTTTGCCGCTTGGATCGATGGCAAGGCGGAACCGGCGGTCAAAAACAGCGAAGTCTTGCGGACCTTGCAAGTGATCGACATGATTTTTGAATCTGCCAAGGAGAACCAAGTCATTCACGTGCGGGATGTGGTTGATCAAAAAACCCCGCAACGCCGTGTCGCCCAATAGATACCCAGATCATAAAAGGAGAGATTATCATGAAATTTGGTTTTTTAACTGGTTGTTTACAGGATATGACGCTTGAAGAAAAGATGGCTTATGCCCATTCTGTCGGCTTCACGAGCTTGGATGTTTCTTGCTGGCCTAAGGACAACAGTCGTGACTTTTCCGGCAGTGATATCGATGTCGAGAACCTGACTGATGACGAGGTCGCTAAGATCAAAGCAGACGAGAAGAAGTATGACATCGAATTCTCCAGCCTGGCTTACTACGACAACATGTTGCATCCGGATCAAGCCGTGCGTGCCAAGTATGCCGCTCACTTGAAGGCGGTCATCACCGCCGCTGGGCGCTTAGGCGTGCCGTTAGTCGGTTGCTTCATCGGCAAAGACCAGACCAAGTCGTTAGAAGAAAACTTCGACGAGTTTGAAACCATCTTCACTGATTTCGTTGCCTTCGCAGAAAAGAATAACGTCAAGTTGATGATCGAAAACTGCCCAATGCCAGGTTGGCAAGAAGACGGCCTGCCAGGCACGATCAGTTATTCGCCTGAGTTGTGGGATGAAATGTTCAAACGCGTCCCAAGCAAGTCCTTCGGGTTGAACTTCGACCCTTCTCATCTCCGTTGGTTGCATATCGATTATTTGCAGGCAATGCGGGATTATAAGGATCGGATCTTCCACATCGACGCCAAGGATGTCATCGTCGACGACAAGGCGTTTGCATACTATGGTATCTTCGGGAAGAAGCTCAATCGCACCCACGAAGAAGACCTCGGCTTCTGGACGCCGGTCATTCCAGGGCTGGGCGACATCAACTGGAGTCAGTTCTACAACGTGATGAAAGAGATCGGCTTTGATTCCTGGTTCAGCATCGAGCACGAAGACCGGCGCTTTGCGGTCAACAACACCGAAGTTAAAAAAGGCCTGCAGTACGCGTACAACCACCTGAACCCGATCATCCACGAATTCAAGTAAACTGCCACCATCCCAAAAGCCCAGCGCCTCTTCAACAAGAGAGGCACTGGGCTTTTGCGCCATTAACACACACGTTGCGCACAAATTAGGCATGTTTATCTGAGAAACTAACAACATGAGACTTGACCTGTAACGCGTTACAGAGATTATTCTAAACCTAGAGCAAAGCTGGGTAGCGGCCCAGTCAAAGACAACCAAAGGAGGCTAGCTCATGATTATTGCAGATCATTCACCAGTATATCCGCGCGTGAAGCTTGCGCGCTATGACAAACTCAATGCGTTGAACCAAGCCGCGCAGTTCCTGCATGCCGACGCTGGCCTCGACTTGCAGCAGGCACGATCCAGTCTTTTGGCCAGCGCGGCAGCAGACAGTCGGGTCATCGGCGAGCGGGTGGCGTTCGTCCATGCGACCGACCCTGACTGCACGCAAACCACTGTCATGGTGCTGACGCTGCGGCGGCCGATCATGTGGCAAGTTGCGCACGCGCCGATCGACTACCTGGTGGTCGCGCGGGTGCCGCAACTGACCGATACGCAAACGATCGCAGGCTTGCGGGCCAAGGCGCAACAAGCGGTGGCGGCCAACGCGGCATGGTTCGATCAGTGGTTGGACGATCCGGTCGCGTTGGGATTGTTTGCCGATGATATCGTTTGATCTAAGATCGTTTTCCCACTGTGGAAGGCGATTTTTTTTAACGGTCGACTTCTTTCAAGGCCGCCTGGAGCCACTGGCAATATTCGTCTTCGCGGCGTACCGCATGGTCGAGGATGAGGTAGTGGCCGAAGTTGGCGGGGTCAGCGCCGTCGGGGAACTTGGTGGCCAGCTGATGTTGCAGGTGGGTCCGCTTGGCCTCGTGAAAATCACACTGGGCCTGCAGCATCGGGCGCAGTCTGGGATCAGTGATGTCTTGGATAAAATACAGCTTCACCGCAAACTCGTCTTTGCCGCTGGTGGTGGGCACGGTGGCCTCTGAAAGCCATGTGTTCAAAATATCGCGGCCGGCATCTGTTAGCGAATAGCGCTTGCGCTCGAGGCGCTCGCCAGAGACTTCTTCGACATGGGCGATGCTGCCGGCGGTTTCTAATTTGCGCAGCTGCGGGTAGATCTGCGAGTGTTGTGCCGACCAGAATTCGCCGATGTCAGAATCGAAGGCCTTGGTCAGCTCGTAGCCGGTTAGTGGGGCTTGTTGTAAGAGTCCCAAGATAATGAATTGTAAAACGTTGCGTTGGGCCATAATTTTCTCCTTGACGTGTTGATGGTCTCAGTATATCATAATCACAACATGTTAATAAATACATGTATATAAAATCATGGAGGCCCAACATGGCTAACTTAAATCATTTAGACAAACATTTTGAAACGTTCGACGATTTTCTCGGCACCCACTTCATCTATACTTACGATAACGGCTGGGAATACGAATGGTATTGCCAAAACGACCACACCGTCAGCTACCGGATCCACGGCGGCATGGTGGCTGGGCGCTGGGTGACCGGCCAAGAAGCCGACATCCACATGCTCGTGCCTGGCGTCTACAAGGTGGCTTGGACCGAACCGACCGGTACCGACGTTGCGCTGGACTTTGTGCCTAACGAACATAAGCTCAACGGCACCATCTTCTTCCCAAAGTGGGTCCAAGACCATCCAGAAATCACGGTTTGCTACCAAAACGATCATCTCGATTTGATGCGCGAATCCCGTGAAAAATATGAAACTTACCCGAAGCTGGTCGTCCCAGAATTCGCCCACATCACCTACATCGGGGATGCCGGCCAAGACAATGACCAGGTCATCGCTAAGGAACCATACGTTGGCATGACAGACGACATCCGTGCCGGGAAGTTCTACGACGAAAACTACAAGATGATCAAATAAGTCATATTCTCCAATAAACGCATCTCTGGCCACGATTTGATGACTGAATCGTGGCCAGGGGTGTTTTTGTATCCCCGCCTTTTTCGATTAGTTTAAGGTGACAGTAATGTTAGCTCACACGTTCTGTGCTTGTGGTACGCTGTACAAAGCAAAGGGTGGGTATACATGGGACAAAATATCTTATTAGTTGAAGACGAAGAGAGCCTGACGACGTTTTTGTCGTCAGAGTTGAAGTTTGAAGGCTATCACGTCATCGTCGCTGCAGACGGCTTGGCCGCGTGGCAATATTATCAAACGCATGGCACGGAGTTGGCACTGGTGATTCTCGATTGGATGCTGCCGAAGCTCGATGGCTTGGAGGTCTTGCGCCGGATCCGCAAGAACGACGACCTGCCTGTCATCATGATGACAGCGCGCGATTATGTCGGCGACAAGGTCGCAGGGCTGGACAACGGGGCTGACGATTATATCACCAAGCCTTTTGACATCGAAGAGTTGCTGGCGCGGGTGCGTGTCTGCATTCGCCGGCGCAAGCAGACGCAGCACGCGACGTATACCGTCGGGGACTTAACGCTAGATACCAAGGCCCGGACGGTGCGACGAGGGCAGGTGGTGGCCGCGTTGACCCCGCGGGAATACGACTTGTTGTTGGTGTTGATGCAACATGCCGCGGAGCCGCTGTCGCGAGATGAACTGCTCGACAAAGTGTGGGGCAAAGACTTCGAAGGCCAGATCAACATCGTCGACGTCTATATTCGCTACCTGCGCAACAAGCTAGACTTGCCCGACACGAAGCCGCTGATCCACACGGTGCGTGGTGTTGGGTACGTGCTGGCGGAAGACTGGTGCCATGCGTCCTAAACGTAGCGAGGAGTCCAGCGCGACACAGATTTCACGCGCTTATGCCTGGTTGTTGACGGTCGTCATGCTGGTGACTGGATTAGCGACGATTTCTGTGGTGGGCGGCTACTTGGTCAACAACAAGCGCCAAGACGCGGATCAGCTGATGACGACGCTGCACAAGTCGTTTGCCAACAACAAACCGGACTGGGATTATTGGCGGAGTACGGCCAACATCAACATGCACACGACGTTCGTGCGGGTGACGGTCCAGCCGCACGATAAGCCTAAGCGCCAGTATTATACGCGCCACACCAAGGACTTCCTCCAAGATAATTGGAAGACCTGGCCGCTGTTGGAACATATTCAGTATCAAGATGACCAAGGTATCTACTACCACCGTGTGCAACGCAAAAAAGTGGGCGAGTCTGAGGTCACATACGAGTTGTGGCTGAGTCTGAACAATGTCATCGGGTTGTTCGAGCTGATTTTAACGGTCATTGTCGGGATCAGTCTCGGTGGGTTGGTACTGGGCATCAGCTTGATCCACGTCTTGGCCCGACGGCTGAATCAGCCGCTGGTCGATTTGACCGATGCGGCGACAAGCATCATCGAGGCCAAAGACGTGACCTATCACGAAACCCTGCCGGTACCGGCGGGGCCGCAGGAAGTACACAAACTCGGGACGGAATTCAACCGCCTGTTGCAGTCGCTGAACCGGCAGGTAATTCGCGACCACCAGTTTGTTTCTGATGCCTCTCATGAACTGCGCACGCCACTTGCCGCAATTCGCGGGCATGTCGGGTTGATTCGCCGGCACGCTACAACGCATCCCGAGATCGTGCCGGATTCGTTGGCGACGATCGAATCCTCAGCGTTATCGATGCAAAAGTTGATCGAGCGTTTGTTGGCGCTGTCGCGGATGGATCACGCGCACTTGGCTGGCAACTGGTTTGACGTCAGCAAGCTTCTCAAAGCGGTCGCGGCGACTTATCCTAAGCCTGACGACGTGACGATCACTGTCGTGGCCCCGGCGGAGTTGCTGGCTTATGCCAACCGTGATAGCGTCGAGCAGGTGGTGGTTTCGTTGTTGAACAACGCCGTGAAGTATGCTGGGGCCGGCACGATCACATTGCGCGCCACACGTCTTGGTACGCAGGTGTTGCTTGCGGTCGAAGATCTGGGGAGTGGCGTGCCAGATGCAGATAAGCCCAAGATTTTTGACCGCTTCTACCGTGTCGATGATTCCCGAGAGAAAAAAATCGGTGGTACCGGCCTGGGCTTAGCCATCGCCCAGCGTCTGGTCGATCTTAACCATGGCGAATTGACCGTTAGCGACAATCACCCGCACGGCGCGGTGTTTACGATCGCGCTGGCGGGGAACAATAGATAAAGACAAGGCCTGCAACAATCCGAACGGGGTTGTTGTAGGCCTTTTTTGTCCTAATCTTGGCGGTTTTCTGAGAATTTCTCAGTTTCCTTTTAGAAAGCGTAGAGTGCGCCGTGGTGCGAAGACTCGTAGTATTAAGCGCGTAGCATCATGTGCGTCGTGATTGACAGAAGGGAGTGCCATGGAGATTGCGATCTTATTGCCGTGTTATCAGCCACCAACGCTTGCGACGACGCTTGCCGCCATCGAGGCCCAACTGAACGATTGTCGCCAATTATGGCCGCAAATCCAAGTGGCGGTGTGGTTGATCAACGACGGCGCGTCGCCGCAGGTTGCCGAGCAGATAGCAAAGACCAAAGCTCAACTACCGGATCACCGTTGTCTGACGCTGTCGCGGCACTTCGGTTACACAGCGGCGGTGCAGGCGGGCCTGGCGACGATTGCGGCGCCGGCGTATCTGGTGATTGACCCGCAGCTACCGGAGATGGTCGGCTGTATTCCGGCGCTGATCGATGCGTTGGTGGTCGGCGGTTATGACATCGTTGGTTTTTCCCATCGCCACCGGCTGATTTTTCATGACTGTGCGTTCACGGCAGTGGCCAAAAGGGCGTTGTTGCAAAATGCCGCCCAAGGTGAGTTCTCTCTGGCACAGCTGGCCGTGATCGGGTTTAAGCAAAAGCAGTTGCGCTGGCACGGCCCGCAACCACCAAGCAATCGGCAGCCATTAATTTTTGCTTTGGCGGTCATTGCGGTATTGATCTTGTTGAGCTTGTGGCCTAAGACGTCATTGTTGCTCAACATCGGCCTGCTTGCGGTCATTATCTGGCAATGGTATCCGCGTCAACACATACGCTATGTTGTCGCCAAAAGTGATTAAGGAGCGTGAACATGTTCAAGCAACTCAGTAACCATCCGGTGCTCGATTTCATCCTGCGCACAATTTTTTACGCTGTCATTATTCTACTGTTAGTTTATCTCTACAGTTACCGAGGCGTCGGCAGCGCCCACTTTATTTATAACGAATTCTAACCCAGAGCGGAGCTGAGCGGTTTTAGCAGGTCGGGTAGCCTAGCTATCACACTTGGGGCGGTTCTGGCCCCGAGTGTGATGGCGTAGCTAGCGCACCTGCGTTGCTCAGCGCAGCTCGACGAAACCCAGAGCGAAGTGGCGCGCATTTAGCGGGGCGGTTTTGGCCCCGAGTGTGATGGCGTAGCTAGCTGTACCCGCATTGCGCCACGTAGCTCGACGGAGAAACCCAAACTCAAGTACCCCATTCGCAATCATAAATCATAGCATCCAATCATTTCACCGAAACAGGAGGCAGTCATGTTAACCAACATTATCGAAAGTATCGACGCCGTGGCAGAGGCTGAACCTGAGCGCCAGGCGTATCACATCAACGACCAACATTATAGCTATGGCCAGCTGCGTGAAGCCTCTGACAACTTGGCCGCGGCGATCGGCAAGCAACATCTGAGTGCTCATGTCCCAATCATGGTGTATTGCGATCAAGGCTTTACTACCATCGTGAGCTTTTTGGCTTGCGTGAAGGCGGGGCATCCTTATATTCCGGTGGATACGCATTCCCCGCAGACACGCTTGACGATGATCGAATCGATCGCCAAGCCCGGGCTGGTGCTCGCGGTGGCAGACCTACCGCTGAGCTTACATACCCCGACGCTGGACGCCGACGCGCTACATCTGGCGATGATTACGCCCCAAGCGATCCCGCTGAATCCGGTGAGCGGTGATGAGATCTTTTATATCATCTTCACCTCAGGCACCACCGGCCGACCAAAAGGCGTGCAGATCAGCCACAAGAACTTGCTGAGCTTTGTCAATTGGATGCAAAGCTTCGACTTGCCGGCATATCCGCGGATGTTATCACAGGCACCGTATTCGTTCGACCTGTCGGTAATGGATCTATACCCAACGTTGGTCAGCGGCGGTGAGGTCCAAGTCTTACCGGCTGACGTCACGGCTAACCTTAAAACCATGTTTGCGGTGTTGCCAACATTATCCTTGCAAGTCTGGGTCTCGACGCCGGCGTTTGTCAGCATCTGCCTGCTCGACGGGAACTTCGACGCCGCGCATTACCCGACACTCACCCAGTTTTTCTTCTGCGGTGAAGAGCTGACCCATGATCTGGCAGCCAAGTTGCTGGCGCGTTTTCCCAAAGCGGCGATCTACAACACTTACGGCCCGACAGAAGCCACCGTTGCGGTAACGGCTGTCCAGGTCACCCAAGAGCTGCTGGCGCGGTACGCGCGCCTGCCGATCGGGCTGGCCAAGCCGGATACCACGATCAGCTTAAAATCAGGTAGCCAGCGCCAAGACGGCGACGTGGTCGTCGGTGAGTTGATGATCCAAGGCCCCAGCGTGTCGTGTGGGTATTTGAATAATCCGGAAAAAACGGCGGCGGCTTTTTCAGCCGCAGGGTATGCTACAGGTGACCTAGGCTATATCGATGACGCGGGGATGATCTTCTACCGCGGCCGGAGTGATTTTCAAATCAAGCTCAACGGCTATCGCATCGAGCTGGAAGAAGTCAACCACTACCTCAATGCGGAGCCGCTGATCGCCCAAGGCGTCGCGGTGCCTAAATACAACCGCAACCATCAGGTCAGCCAGCTGCTCGCTTACGTCGTTCCGGCGACTAACGAGTTTGCAGACGAGCTAAGCCTGACCAAGGCGTTGCGCCAGCGACTGCAGGAATCGATGATGTCATACATGATCCCGCAACGTTTCGTCTATCGTGACAGCCTGCCGCTGACCGCCAACGGCAAGGTCGCGGTGCGCAATTTGATTGAGGCGGCGAATGCATGATCAACCTTCAGCCTTATGCAGACCCGCAATACTTCGTCTACTTACTCATCGCATTGATCCCGTTGGCCATCGGGTTGTGGTACGGCCGACGGTTTCGCACTTATGAAACCATCGTCAGCCTCGCGTTCATCGTGTTGATGTTCACCGGTGCCAAGTGGCATCAAGGCGTGGCGCTGATTGGTTACGTAATCGTCGAGTTGCTCTTGATCTTCGGCTATGCGTGGTACCGGCGCAAGGCCAACCAGACCTCGGTCTTTGTCATCGCCGTGTTGGCGACGATCTTGCCGCTGGTCGTGGTTAAAATGACGCCGGTGTTTTCTACCCAGCCATCGCTACTCGGGTTCTTGGGGATCAGCTACCTGACCTTCCGGGTCGTGCAGATCGTCATGGAACTGCGTGACGGGACGATCAAAGCCTTGTCACTGCCACTAGTGGTTCGGTTCATTTGCTTCATGCCGACGCTGTCTAGCGGCCCCATCGATCGCTACCGGCGCTTTGTGAAGGACTATCAACAAGTTCCTGACCAGGCGGCCTATGCCGACATGCTCAGCCGCGCGGTCCGGTATTTATTCCTTGGTTTCTTGTACAAATACATCCTGGGCTACGTTTTTGGCACGATTTGGCTACCGCAGATCGCCCATGTGGCTATCCGTCTCGGTGGTGTTTCATGGCCACTGGTGGCGTACATGTATGATTACAGTATGTATCTGTTCTTTGATTTTGCCGGGTATTCGCTGTTTGCTGTGGCAATCAGCTTGATCATGGGCATCGAGACCCCGATGAACTTCAATCGCCCGTTTGCTTCACCAAACATCAAGGAATTCTGGAATCGCTGGCACATGAGTCTGAGTTTTTGGTTCCGCGACTTCGTCTTCATGCGCACGACGTTTTTCATTATGAAGCACAAGCTGATCAAAAATCGCATCCGCGTTAGCCAGGTGGCTTACCTGATCAACTTCTTGGTTATGGGTTTTTGGCACGGCGTGACGTGGTATTACATCGTTTATGGCCTGTTCCACGCCTGTGCGATCATCATCAACGACATCTGGTTGCGCTATAAGAAGAAGCACCGCAAGCAGATTCCGCACAACCGTTTCACCCAAGCGCTGGCGATATTCATCACCTTCAACGTCGTCTGCTTCAGCTTCTTGATTTTCTCAGGCTTTTTGAACCAGCTGTGAAGTCACTGACAATTATAAAGGAGAACTATTATGGACACGAAAGCAACCGTTTTAGACATTTTAACTGACCTGACTGGTGAGGATCTCAGCAGCAGTTTGGATACGGATCTTTTTGCCACGGCGATGCTGGATTCGATGGACACCGTCCAGTTGTTGTTGGAGCTGCAAGACCAGTTGGGGATCTCGGTGCCGGTATCGGAATTTGATCGTAGTGAGTGGAACACGCCGGCCAAGATTATCGCGAAAGCGACGGCTGCGCAGTGAAACGCCGCTTATTGATGATCTTTGGCCCGGTCGTGCTCGCCGCGTTGTTGGTGGCGGCGCTGTTATCGATACCGCTGCCGCACAGCCGCTTCAGCAAAGCGACGGTGCAAGAAGGCGCCGTGTCCATGGCGCCTAACGTCTTGCTGGGTCAAAGCATCAAACAACAAGCCTTCGCTGGTAATTACGTGCCGTTTATGGGGAGCTCTGAGCTTTCTCGCATGGACGCTTTCCACCCGTCTGTGCTGGCGGCAAAGTATCATCGTGATTATCGCCCGTTTCTGCTTGGTGCGCCAGGGACGCAATCACTGACGCAATATCTGGATGACCAATCGTTCATCCGCCAGTATCGTGGGCGCAAACTGGTCTTTATTATTTCCCCACAATGGTTCACTCCGGCCGGGGACAACCGTAACGCCTTCGATTACTTCTATTCTCCGCAACAGGCCATCATCTTTTTGTATCACGCCAAGCCGCAGCGGGTGGCCGATCGCTACGCCGCCAAGCGCATGCTCCAGCTCGCACCGACCAAACCGTTTTCAGACGTCCATCAAGGGCTGCTCGACATCGCCGCCGGTCAGCCTTTGGGGCACGGGTTGCGCACTCGTCTGCGCTGGCAACAGACATTGTTGCACAACGAAGATGTGCTGTTCTCGCGCTTTTCGGTGCGTCATCGCTATCGTCGTATCCAAGCCGGGGAGCGCTTATTGCCGCAACACGCCACGAATCAACAGCTTGATACCTTGGCAGCAAGTGTTGGCAAAAAAGCCACGACTAACAACGATCTTGGCATCGACAATCACTTCTTCAAACAACGCTTGGGTGGCAACAAGCTGGCCAAGATGCGCGGCAAGCAGGCCAACTTCGATTACCGGCGCTCACCAGAGTACAACGACTTTGAGTTATTGTTGATGCAGTTTGCCCAAAACCACATCCAAGTTCAGTTCATCATTCCCCCGATCAATCAAAAATGGGCGCATTACACCGGTTTGCGTGAACCGATGGTTGCCCAGACCACCGCGAAGCTACGACAACAGCTCAAATCCCAGGGCTTCACCCATGTGCTGGATTTGAGTCGTGCCGGCAGTCGGCCATACTTCATGGAAGACACGATCCATCTTGGTTGGCGCGGCTGGGTCGCCGTCGACCGCACGGTGAACCCATTTTTGACGCAACCTCAGGCGGCTCCGCATTACCACATTAATCCTTATTATCTCCACAAGGCGTGGGCGAATGCGCCGCAGTAAGCACCGAGCGCCGCGTCGGGGATACGGATGGCTGATCGGGGCCATCATCATCATCGGCTTAGTAGTAGGGGTTGCCGGCCGCTATGTCTTGAAGAAAAAAGCTGCCGCGCAGCCAACTACTACGCAGGTACAACATCCGCTAGTCGCCGCCAAGGCCGAGCAAGCCTTATTGGCAGACCTGCCACCGGACCAGTTCAGCGGAGTCGCCGCCATTTATCACGACGGTAAGCGCATCGCCACGCTGACGCGAGGCCAAGCGGATCGCCGGCATCACGTAAAAAACACAATGACGACGATGTTTGAAATCGATTCCGTGCAAAAGGCCCTGACGGCAGGGCTCGTGATGCGTGAAGTTAACGCTGGTAAACTCAGCTTGAACACGGCGCTCAGTCGTTACTATCCGCAGGTGCCAGGCGCCACTAAGATCACCTTGCGGCAGATGCTCGACATGACGTCGGGGCTGGTCTACCATGGGAATCTCTCGGGGCCTACTTACACCAACGACGCTGTGCGGATTCAGCAGTTGATCACACATCTCAGCTTCGATACTCGTGCATACAATCACGGGGGCTATCAACCTGCCAACTATATCTTACTGGCGGGGATCTTGGAACAAGTCACGCACAAGCGCTATCAGCAGTTATTTACGGCGACCTACATGAAACAGCTGAAGTTACAACATACGCGCTTTGCGTATGCCAACAATCATCAAAACATGGCCAGCGGTTATGGTTGGGGACCAAACGGCTTACGCGATGCGCCTCTGATCAAGACCTCAAACGCTGCCAAGCATCAGGAGTTGGGGACCGGTCAGATCTTCATGAACGTCGATGATTTATATCATGCGGAACACGCGTTATTGAATGGCCCATTGCTCTCGATTCAAGATAGTGCCTGGTTATTTGCCCCAGGATCCAACAGCACTTATGGTGGCGGGTTATACCAGATGCCCCAGTATCGCCTTTCCAACGGCTTTGGCTATGGCTACGAGTGCTTCTTACGGATCTCTCAAGACGGCCAAGACGCCGTCGTTGTGATGGCTAATGGTAGCACGCCTAAGTTGCAACTCAAAAACGATGCAGACAAACTCGCTCAGCAGTGGGTGCACTAAACCGAACAGGTGTGGCTGATCGATTGAGTGCTTCGCTGGTCAGAATTCTGGCTATGGAATCTACGATGCATGGCATCGAACGTTCATCTTCGTGAATTGGCAACAATGTCAACAAGGCCCCTTCAAAACCGTTACGGTTTTGAAGAGGCCTTGTTTGTACTAGCGAACGATTTGGCCACGGATGGTGGCGGCGTCGCGGCCGTGATTTTTGGAGGCATATAAGTAGGCATCAGCGCGGCGATAGAGATCTAGATAGTTCTTGTCGTCGCTGATCGCGCGGTCTTGGCCCAATGAAATGGTGATGTGTAACTCGGTATCGTCGAAATTGAAGGTCAAACGGTGGATCTCGCACCGGAGCTGTTGGGAAATCTCTGTGGCGCGCTGATAAGATTCGACGACGTCAAACAGCAAAATGCTGAACTCTTCGCCGCCGGTGCGGTAGATCTTGGCTTGGTACTCCAGGCCTTCGGTCAGCGTTTGCAGGCGGTTGGCGACGACGCGCAAGACTTCATTGCCGCAGAGATGCCCGAACTCATCGTTGATCTGTTTGAAGTGGTCGATGTCGAAAGTGTACAGCGAATACAGCTCGTTGTGATCTTGATAACGGTCAAAGGCGGCGTGGAGATCCTTGTCGAATTGCCCGAAGTTTGCCAACTGGGTCAAAGAATCGACCGAAGCGTTTTTACGTAATTTGGCTTCCCGTTGGGCCTGGGAGTTAAGATACCAATTCATGCCCCACAGTGTCATTTCCAAGACGATGAAGCCGATGATCTGAAATGGCCAGCCGACGTCGATCCCCTTCAATGACTGGTAGTTGATGATGAATGCCGGGGTCGCAAAGATCAGGCCAAACGGATAATACAAGTAGCGTCTGGCGGTGATGAAGCGGCTGAAATGATGCGCAAAGGCGATTAATGCCAGGCTGATGAGCCCAAGCACCAACCCGTCATAGGTGTTCATCCAGACGAACCAGGTGCCGGTGATCGCCATCATCGCCACAATCATGGCTTTGGCGCGGGCGGAAAGTACGGCATACAAAATCGTGGCGAGCTGGAAGTTAAGAAACGTCCAGCCGTAGCCGATACGATGGCCGGTGTTGGCGATGTTGAGCAGTGAATCCACATGGAAGAAAAGCAAGAAGAGATAGGTGAAGACGATGGCCAAGGCCACAGGATGGCGATGAAGAAGTGAACTTTTTTGCTTTGTTCGATACTGACATAAACGCGGATGAAACCGATCAGCATAATGAGATTGGTTAAAAACGTCACTAGGCGTAAACCGTAGACAACCATAGTGTGTCCCTTCGAAAGTTGAAATTGGTACTATCATAACATATAAGCAATGTTTTGATAGACGAAATTAACTTGTATTATCGCGACACCTGCCCCAAAATAGAGATGTAGGCAGAATTAGAAGAACTTGGAGGAGGAATCAGAATGATGCAGCCTCATACAAGACAGGATCTACTGATTGCTGCACGGACACGTTATGACAGGTTATGGACACTGATCAACGATTTGCCCGCCGACGACAAGACCAAAGAATTTCCATTCGAGGGACGCGATCGGAATTTACGTGACGTCTTAGTTCACTTGAGTGCGTGGCAACAGTTGTATTTACGTTGGAGCAAGACCAATCTTGCAGGTGAAAAACGCGTGCGCTTTTTGCCGCACGGCTACACTTGGGCGACTTGCGGCAAACTTAGCCGCAAGTTTCAAGCAGACAACCAAAACCTCAGCCTAAGCGATGCTGAGAAATGGTTCCGTAAGACCCATGCGGAGATGATCGCTCAATTTGAAGACTTGGAACAAGAGCAGCTTTTTGTTCCTAGCTTCTTCCCTTGGACGGGGACATCGACGCTGGGCGATTACGCCACGCTTTTCTCCGCGACCCGCTATCACTGGGCGGAAAAGGTGCTCCGGCACTATCTCCATACACTGCACCCAGCAGTTACCCAATGAGATAAAGTGGCAAAGACCTCCACGCCATGATTTATTCTTGAATCGTGGTGTGGGGGTCTTTGTGTGCCCGGACAAAAAAATTGTCATCTGTCGCTGACCACGAGATAATTTGGTTGGAGGTGGTGACATGATACGACACACGTGTGTCGGTTTTGTGCCAGCGCAACGAGATTTTTGGCGTGGGTATCTGGATTTCTATGGGCGCACCACACGGGCGGGCTATTGGTGGGTGCAGCTGGTTTTGGGTGTGGTGTTCTCGGTGGTCGGCGGGTGGCTTTGGCTGACTGCGAGCTGGCAGGCGCTACTGGTCGCCGGCGGGTTGTTGTTCGTGACCGACGAAGTATTGGGGATGGTCGCCCAACACGACAGCACGTTCATCTGGCAACACTGGTTGGTGGCCAAGGGGTCGCAGTTGTATCTCGGCTTGACGTTCGCCCATGGTGCCGCGATTATCCCAGCGGTGCTCAGCTTTGGTCTCGACTTCGTGTTGCTGGTCGTCACCTTGTTGCCGAGTGATGCTTTGGTCGACTGGCACGGTGCGTTTTTTTTCAGAAGGAACCAATAAGATAATTTGTTACCGCTTTCGGGAGAAATCTGGGATAATGAGCGTACAGGAGGTGGTAAGGATGATTGACGAACAAATGGGTCACGTTAGCTTCGGCCGGGCACTGAAGGATTATCTGCGCGGCTACGTTGATTTCCGTGGGCGTTCCACGCGTGCGGGCTACTGGTGGGTGCAGCTGATTTTATTTTTGATTTGGCTGGCATTATTGATCTGGCTGACGGCGGTGATCATCATGAGCTTCACGGTTGGCATCGCGGGCAATGGGTTCACACGACTAGGGATCCCTGCGATCATCGCCGTGGTATTTTTTCTGGCGACAATCTTGCCGAGCCTGGCACTTAAGGTGCGGCGGTATCGCGACGCCGGTTTGCGCGGACGCGGCACCGCGGTGATTCTGATCTTGCAATACGCGATCGCCACGACTACCGGCATCGAGCAATATCAACAGATGTCATACGTGTTCGCACACATGGAACGGGCGGCGCAAACGGCGATGATGCCCAACGGCTTCAGCTTGTTTTTGAGTTTCACCTCGACTGCGTTGGGGTTGTTCCTGTTTGTGCTCACACTGTTGCCAAGCAACACGATGGTGACGTCCAGCAAGAACGGGTTTGTCCGCTTCTTTATCAGAGAAAAGGTAGTACCACCGGCAGACGCCGGCGACGTTGCCTGAATAGCTTGAGTAGTGCCACGCCAGAAAAAAATACGGCGCGGCACTTTTATGCGCTTACATTTACATGATATACTGATAAAAATATTAATGGGTGGTTATGAGGAGGAGAGAAATGAAATTTTGTGGCAATTGTGGGGCGGCGTTGGCACCAGGGGCGAAGTTTTGCACGCAATGTGGGGCGGCGGTGCCGGTGAGCGAACAGACGCCGGCAGCTGAACCGGTGTCGCTAGAGATGCCAAAGCCGCAACCGGCGCGCAGTGTTGCCGTACCGTTAGTCACGCAAGTGAAAGGCATGAATCGTAAGCGGTTATGGTTGATGATCGCAGGCGCAGTGGTTGTGGTGTTGGCTGGCTTTGGCTGGTGGTATACGCACCAGCTATTTAATCTGAGCAAGACTGCTTATCGGGTAAACACGGTGTATGCGCTGAAGGATATCGCTTCGGAAGACGTGAGTGGCACCACGGCCCAAAGCGCTAAAACGGAAGTTGTCTATCTGCAGTTTTCACCAGACGGCAGAGTTTACAGTTATACTTATGGCGACGATGGGTATGGTGACTATACCGGGTATTCGCAAGCAGGGCGTTACACCCTCAATAAAGGCGTCATGCACCTTACCTTCGACAAGGATGAATATTACGCGGATGCCGATACGGTTGCCGAGTTGCATTCGCCGAATCTAGACGAAGATAATGTCGACGATGAAGAAGTCGATGCGTCTGCGCGCGAGATTGAGATGACGGTGGATCACGAGCAGTTGACCAAACTAGCCATGTCGTTTGGCTCAGCGGAAGGGAGCGTTTCGCTAAAGACACCAGCACAGCCGACAAAGCAAAAGCTTGCCGCCATCAACCCGCAGGCGATCTATGAACGTTGGGTGCAGTTGGATAAAGACTAGCTGGTTTGCCACTGCTTAGTTGCAGTTAAGCAACGAGCGGACGTACGAAAGGTGCAGCCAGTTACTGATAAAGCCCGAACAACGTCAGAAGTGCCACTCCTGAAAAAATTGGAGTGGTGCTTTTATGTGTTTTCATTCACGTGATATACTGATGAAAATAATCCTAGGTGGTTATGAGGGGGAGAAAAATGAAATTTTGCATCCATTGTGGGGCGGCGTTGGCACCAGACGCTAAATTCTGTACGAAATGTGGCGCAGCGATGCCGATGAGCGAGCAGTCAGCGCCTGAACCGGCGTCTGCAGAGACCTCCGGGCCTCAACCGCGACTTAACGTTGCACCCGTAACGCCTGTGCCGCCGGTTCCGCGACTGCGAGAAATCAACCGCAAAAAGCTGGTGTTGCTTGTCACAAGCGCGGTCGTTATCTTGTTGGCCGGTTTCGGTTGGTGGTATACGCATCAGCCGTTCAATTTGAGTAAGACGGCTTTTCGCGAAAACACCATGTATGCAGTGAAGAATATTGCCTCTGACAAGATGACGAGTGCCACTGCGCTCACTGCCAGGAAGAAGATCGTCTACTTCCAATTATTGCCAACAGGAAGATTCTATATGTACTTGTACCGTGACGAAGGTGATGCGGCGTATAGAGGAGCCGTGGCGGCTGGAAGTTACACGATGGCCAAGGGACATATTCACGTCGTCTTGGAGAAGCACGAGTATGATGTTGTGACGAGTTCAGAGGAGAAGTTGTTCTCAACGAAGCCTGATGCTTCTGAGATTGAAAAAGATAAGTTAAGCAAAGATATTAGACACTTTGACATGACACTGAGCGGCAAGCAAATGATGGTGGTGAATTTTGGGCAGTCAGCAACGCCGACACCGAGTTTGTTGAACAGTCCAGCCGAGCCGACTAAAGGCGACTTGGCCGCAATTGATCCACAAGCTATCTATGAACGCTGGGTACGGATTTATCGAGACTAGCCGAGATTACGAATAAAATATGCCATGCGTGAACAAGCCAAAATTAGAGTTCACGAAATAACCACGATTATGACGGAGATGTACGAGCCATCAAGCAACGCATGGTGAAGACCGCCTGATACCTTAGCCACCTTTTCCCGGGTTCTATCGTGGGGTTCATGACGCTGGTGCCGCCTGCGGATGGTACACTGAATACAAAGGGGGCGCCGCGATGACACGATACACACTGATCTATAATCCACATGCCGGCAAAAATGGCGCCACCGCCGTTGCCAAGCACATGGCGACGTGGCTGATCGCGGCGGGCCATCAGGCAAACTTGGTACCCACAGCCAAGCCTGGCGATGCCACGGCGCAAGCTTTTGCTGCCCAGAGTGACGTCGTGGTGGCGATCGGCGGCGACGGGACGATCAATCAGGTAGCCGCCGGGCTGGTCAAGCGCGACGAGCCGCCGTTGCTGGGCATCATTCCCCAAGGCACCGTCAACAACCTCGCCAAGGTGTTGCACATTCCGCTGTCGCCGAATATGGCGCTAGAAGCGCTGTTGCACGGCCAACCGCGGCCGCTAGACGTCGGGTTGGTCAACGATCGGGCCATGATCTCGACGCTGAGCTTAGGAGTTTTGGCCAACGCTGCCGTGTCGGTTTCTCAAGAAGACAAGCAACGCATGGGGCCGCTGGTGTATCTGACACACGGCATGCACAGCCTTGCCAAAAAGCAGCACTGGCAGCTGCAGATCCAAGGCGCGGGCAAAACTTGGCAGAAAGACTCTTCGTTTTTGCTGGTGACGATGACCAATTCCGTCGGGGGCTTCCGCAACTTTGCCCCGCAAGCAAGCCCTGATGACGGCCTGTTTCACGTGTTCGTGGCCCCACGGTTGACCTGGCAGCGCACGTTGCTGATGGTGCCATATTTTCTCACCGGTAATTTCAGCAAGCTGCCGGGGATGACTTACCTGCAAGCCCCGAATCTGACCATCACCAGCACCGACGCTAAGCTCAAAAGCCGCATCGACGGCGACCCCAGCGTCCGCCTGCCGCTGCACCTGCGCATGGTTACCAACAAGGTACAGGTGTTGGTCAACCCATAACGCAAAAGGCACACCCTTCAAAATCGAAGGGTGTGCCTTTTTGATGCTAGTTGTCGTGGTCGGCCAAGATCTCCTTGGCACGGGCGACTTCTTTGTTGACATTGGTGACGGCAGTCCCACCGAGGCTGGTGCGGCGTTCAACCGCCGCTTCGCTGGTGAGTTCCGTGTAGACGTCTTCTTGGATCTGCGGTGCCGCGGCTTGGAGTTCAGCCAGCGGCATGTCTTGCAACGTGGTCTTGGTTTGGATGCCTTTGAGCACCAGCTCGCCGACGATCTCGTGAGCCTGGCGGAACGGCACCCCTTTGGCGGCGAGGTAATCCGCCAATTCGGTGGCGTTAGAGAAGTCGTTGAGCGTGGCGTCGTGCATCTTCTGCTTGTGCACGGTCAGCGATTCCAGCATGCCGGAGAAAATGTGGACCGAGCCCAGCACCGTATCGTAGGCGTCAAAAATCGGTTCCTTATCTTCTTGCATGTCCTTGTTGTAGGCCAGCGGCAAGGCCTTCATCGTGGTCAGCAGGCCCATCAAGTCGCCATAGACCCGCCCGGTTTTGCCGCGGGTGAGTTCTGCAAAGTCAGAGTTCTTCTTCTGCGGCATGATCGAGCTGCCGGTGGAGAAGGCGTCTGACATTTCGATGTAGTTGAACTCGTAGGTACACCACAAGATCAGTTCTTCAGCAAAGCGGGACAAATGCTGCATCAAGATCGCCGCGTTGCTCAAGAATTCAAGCGCGAAGTCGCGATCAGAAACGGCGTCGAGGCTGTTGTGATAGATATCATCGAAGTCGAGCTGATCGGCCACGAATTCCCGATCGATCGGGAAGGTGGTGCCGGCCAAGGCCGCAGCCCCCAGTGGCAGTTTGTCGGTGTGCTTTTGGTTGAACTCGAAGCGCTCATAGTCGCGTTGGAACATCTCGAAGTACGCCAGCAGATAGTGCCCGTAGGTGATCGGTTGGGCGTGTTGCAGATGCGTGTAGCCCGGCATGATCGTGCCGGCGTGTTCTTCGGCCTTTTCGACCAAGACGCTTTGCAGATCAGAGATGGCGTGCATCAACTCTGGTAGCCGGTGTTTCAACCACAGGTGCAAGTCGGTGGCGACTTGGTCATTACGGCTACGCGCCGTGTGGAGTTTGCCGGCGACCGGCCCGATCAGATCTGTCAGCATGCTTTCGAGGTTCAAATGGATGTCTTCGTTGGCGACGGTGAAGTGCAGCTCGCCGGCGTCGAGTTTGTGTTGCAACTGGTGCAAGCCATCGGTGATGGCATCTGCATCAGCTTGCGGAATGATGCCGGTTTTGCCCAGCATCGCCACATGCGCCAAGGAGCCTTCGAGGTCTTCATGCGCCATCTGTTGATCGAAGCTGATCGACGCGCCGAACTTATCGACCCATGCCGCCGCCTTTTGGGTGAAACGGCCGCCCCATAGCTTATCAGTCATTGGCAGTTTCCTTTGCCTGAGAGTGGACGTGGTTGACTTGTTCGTAAACTGTTGCTGGCAGGGTCCAGAGCTTGATGAAGCCGGCAGCTGCTTCTTGATCGAAGGAATCAGCAGAGGTGTAAGTTGCCAGGTTCTCGTCGTACAAGGAGTTCTCGGACTTCCGAGCGACAGCCGTGACGTTACCCTTGTAAAGCTTCATCTTAACGACACCGTTGACGTTCTTTTGGGTTTCGTCGACGAAGGCCATCAAGGCATCAAACAGTGGTGTGATCCACTTAGCTTCATAGATCATGTTGGTGATCTGTTGTTCAACCAATGGCTTGTAGTGGGCGATGTCGCGTTCCAAGGTGAGGTTTTCAAGTTCGTGGTGCGCGGTCATGATGACTGCGGCGCCAGGGGCTTCGTAGACTTCACGGGACTTGATGCCGACCATCCGGTTTTCGATCTTGTCGATCCGGCCGATGCCGTTGTCGCCGGCAACTTGGTTGAGGTTTTTGATCAAGGTTGCCAAAGGCATCGGGGTATCGTTGATAGCAACTGGCAGGCCTTTTTCAAAGGTCAAGTCGAGGAAGGTTGGTTCGTCAGGCGCTTCTTCAGGGCTGACGCTCATGCCCCAAGCATCGTCAGGCGCTTGGTTCCATGGGTTTTCGAGGATGCCGGCTTCGTTGGCCCGGCCCCAAAGGTTGCAGTCGATGGAGTAAGGGGACTTCTTGCCGATCGGCACCGGCACGTTGTGTTCCTTGGCGTAGTCGATTTCTTCTTCACGAGACCAGTGGAAGTCCCGGATCGGTGCTTCGATCTTCATGTCTGGATCCAAAGCGTGGATTGCTGCTTCAAAGCGGACTTGGTCGTTACCTTTACCCGTAGAACCATGGGCGATGGCGGTCGCACCATGTTCATGGGCAATCTTGATCAAGTGGTCGATGATCAAAGGCCGAGACAAGGCGGAAACCAGCGGATAGTCGCCTTCATACAACGCATTGCTCTTGATGACTGGGGCAACGTACTTGTCGGCGAATTCGTCTTGCGCGTCGATCGCGTAAGATTCAGCCGCACCAACTTCGAGGGCTTTCTTTTGGATGAAGTCCATGTCAGCGCCTGGTTGGCCGACGTTCAAGCATACGGCGATGATCTCGTCATAGCCTTTGTCCTTCAGCCAAGGGATGGCAACAGATGTGTCCAAACCACCGGAATAAGCCAACACGATTTTTTCAGTCATAATTAAGTTCCTCCTAGAAGTAGATATTTGCATGAATGCAATTGTTTAACAATAGTTGAATGTGAAGCTAGTTCATTCGCCGTTCCACAAGCCCTAATGCCCGTGTCAGGATGAAGGTCATTGCAAAGTAGATCAAGGCAACGACGAACATCGGGAAGAATGGCTGGAAGGACGCGCCTTGGACGGTGGACCCTTCAAACATCAGCTCGGAAGCACCGATAACAGAAAGCACGGAACTTTCCTTGATGTCGGTAACGAATTCGTTACCCAACGCCGGCCAGATGTTCTTGACCGCCTGTGGCAAGACCACATATTGGGTGGTTTGCTTGCTCGACAGCCCCAGCGAACGTGCGGCTTCGGTTTGCCCAACCGGTACAGAGTTCAAACCGGAACGGATGATCTCGGCGACATACGCCCCAGAGTTGATGCCCATGGCGATCGCGCCGGCTGCAAAAGCGGAAAGGCTTAAGCCTAAGACCTGCGTCCCGAAGAAGACGATGAAGGCTTGAACCATCAAAGGCGTGCCGCGAATGAACTCGACGTAGATAGCACCGATGGCCTTGAGGATCCAGACCTTGCTACGACGCATCAAGGCGAGCAGGGTCCCGATGACCGTCCCGGCGATAACCGTCAAGAAGGCGAAGAGCAAGGTGTTCAAAGCCCCTTTAACAAAGTAGTTACCGTATTTATGCCAGAACCCTTGAGATTGATTCTGCAAGGTGTAGGCCTGATCGAGGTATTTCTTCCAGAGGCCTTGTTTCTGCATCGAGTTGATCGACTTGTTGATCTGGTTGGTCAACGCTGTATCGTCTTTAGGTAAGGCGACGACAGTTGGTGAAGCCGAGGTGGCAAAATGCGGATCGACCATGATCAGGCTCTTGTTCTTTTGCACATAGGCCCCGGCGATGATGGAACTCATGACGCCGGCATCCAACTTGTTGTAAGAGACCTGGGCGACCACGTCGTTAGCTTTTTGCAGGCTGTGGATCTTCGCACCTGGCAGCTGTGCTTTGGCGATGGCTTCTTGGGTGGTTTGTTTCTGTGCCCCCACGGTTGCCCCGTCGAAATCAGCGACGTTTTTGTATTTGTTCTTGTCAGACTTGCGGATCACGACGATCTGCTTTTCATACATGTAAGGCTTGGAGAAGTTGACTTGCTTGGCACGCTCTGGGGTTTTGCTCATCCCAGAAATAACCATGTCAACCTTGCCTGTCTTCAGTCCCCCGATCAAGGCGTCAAAACCCATTTCCTTGATCTGCAATTTGACGCCCATGTCTTTGGCAATCTTGTGCGCCAAGGACACGTCGGCCCCGACGATCTTATCTTGGCCATCGACCGTCGCGTGGAATTCCAGCGGCGCGTAGTCGGCAGAAAGGCCTACGGTGATATAACCGCGGTCTTTGATTGCTTGCACGCGGCTGGTTGCCGCGTTTACTGGGTGTGCCGTGCCGGCGATGATGAACGCCAACCCGGCGATTAAGGCGATAGCCCACCGTTTAAAATTTCTCATTTCCCGCCAACTCCCTAAAACTGAATTTTTATTGAATATATACCCAATTCACAGAATATGCAAGCTTTTTGGGAAAATATACAAAAATTATTCAGTGCGGAACGGTTGCAGAAAGGCAGCGATGTAGTGATAAAACTGCGCATTGTCCTTAACGTAAGAGCTGTGGTCAGCGCCAGGCACGATCCGTAGAATGCTTGTTGGAATCCCGCTGGCGATCGCGATCGTCTCTTCTTTTTTGATCATGTCGTGTTCGCCGGCGATCACAAATGCCTGTGCCGAGATGCGATGCAGGGTCGCGGCGGTGATGTGTGGTTCATTCAACATTAATTCTAATTTAGGATCGGGACGGCGCCAATTATTGAAGCGTACCGCCACCCGCGCGGCCGGGTGGACGCCTTGAGGGGTGAGGTTGCCGCCGGCCAAGACGACTTTGTGGACTAAACTAGGGCGCTGGCTGGCGATCAGCATCGCAACGATCGCGCCGTCCGAGAAGCCAACGAGATTCATGGCGGTGATGTTGAGCTTATCGCAAAACGCCATCACGTCGTCTGCCATCAGCTGATAAGACAGCGGCAAGTCGTGCTGGCTTTGCCCGTGGTCGCGCGCGTCCAAGGCGTAGACGGTGTAGTCACGCGCTAACTTGGGAATCAAGTCAGCAAACAGCGTGTGGTCTTCACCGTTGCCGTGGAGTAGGATACAGGCCGGTCCCGTACCTGTTTGGGTGTAGAATAAGTTGATCTGATTTGCGTTGATTTCCATAGTTAATGCCCCCTGATAGGTAACCCTGGATTATTCATAGAATTTCAAAAAAGCAGCGCAATCCCATGATTCACACGGGACTGCGCTGCTTTGGTGTTTCACCCATTGGGTGCGCCTATATGCTAAGGTTGAGTCGACGAAAACCATCACG
>NZ_BAAIHN010000028.1:0-36670 GCF_054784775.1 Lacticaseibacillus boliensis | reverse complement strand
CGTGATGGTTTTCGTCGACTCAACCTTAGCATATAGGCGCACCCAATGGGTGAAACACCAAAGCAGCGCAGTCCCGTGTGAATCATGGGATTGCGCTGCTTTTTTGAAATTCTATGAATAATCCAGGATGTCATGTCTCTGTTGAGGTTTAGAGCAGGATCAGCATCGGTAAGATTACCGGATGGCGTTCGGTTTTATCGAACAAGAAGCTCTGCAGATTGCTGGTGATTGCATCTTTGAGCATGCCTTCGGTAACCTTCTCGTTTTGCTTGAAGGTGTTTTTGATCGTGCGGTAAACGCGACGCTGGGCTTGGTTGATCAGCTCACCAGATTCGCGCATGTAGATGAAGCCACGGGATAAGAGATCCGGGCCGGCAAGCACGGCTTGCTTTTGCATGTTGATGGTGGCGACGACCACGACCAGGCCTTCTTCAGACAAGGTACGCCGGTCGCGGATGACCGCGTTGCCGATATCACCGATGCCGTTGCCATCGATGTAAACGTCGCTGGCAGGGAAGTGACCGGCACGACGGGCGTGGTCAGGTGTGAGTGCCAGAACGTCGCCGTTTTCCATGATGAAGCAATGGTCTGCTGGCACGTGGCATTCTTGGGCGAGCTCGGTGTGGATCTTGAGCATCCGGTACTCACCGTGGATCGGCATGAAGAACTTAGGCTTCATCAGCCGCAACATCAGTTTTTGTTCCTCTTGGCCACCGTGACCAGAAGTATGGACGTTGTTGACCTTGCCGTGAATGACTTCGGCGCCGGCTTCTTCGAGTTCGTTGATGACGTGGTTGACGCTGGTCGTGTTCCCAGGAATTGGGTTGGACGAGAAGATCACCGTGTCGCCAGGTTGAATCGAGATCTGCCGGTGGGTGCCGTTGGCAATCCGAGACAATGCCGCCATCGGTTCACCTTGCGAGCCCGTACATAAGATCATGACTTCGCTTGCAGGAAGCTTGTTCAGCTCGTGCGCGTCGATCAAGACGTCGTCGGGAATGTCGAGGTAACCGAGTTCGCGACCGTTGACCATCGCAGTTTCCATCGAACGCCCGAATACGGCGATCTTGCGGCCGTGATCCATCGCCGCTTGGGCGGCTTGGGCGATCCGTGAGATGTTAGACGCGAAGGTGGCAAAAATGATCCGGCCTTCAATGCCATCGAAGATGTGGCGGATCGAATGGCCAACGAAGCGTTCGGACTTTGTGAAGTTAGGGATCTCGGCGTTGGTCGAGTCACTCATCAAGAGCAAGACGCCTTCTTCACCGAGACGCGCCATCTTCTGCAAATTCGGGGCAGGTTGGTCGCCAACCGGGGTGAGATCGAACTTGTAGTCCCCGGTTTCCACGATCACACCGCTTGGCGTGTGAACTGCAACGCCCAAGGTGTCGGGAATACTGTGGGTCGTGCGGAAGAAGTCGACTTTGATCGGGCCAAATTGCAAGACCGCGTCTTCTTTGAGCTCTTCCAACTTAGTTGAGCGCAACAAGCCGTGTTCTTCAAGCTTTCCTCGGATCAATGCCGCCGCCAAAGGTGGGGCGTAGACCGGGATATTGGGAACCTGCTTGAGAAAATACGGGATCCCGCCGATGTGGTCTTCATGGCCGTGGGTGATGACCAAGGCCTTGATCTTGTCTTGATTTTGTGCGAGGTAGGAATAATCGGAAATCACATAGTCGATCCCAAGCAAATCATCTTCGGGAAACTTGATCCCGGCATCGATCACGATGATTGAGTCTTGGTATTGGACCCCATACATGTTCTTCCCAATTTCGCCTAAACCGCCGATCGCAAAAACGGCGGTTTCGTTGTTTTTGATGTTGAGTTTCATTTAGAACTCCGTCAATTTGAAATCAGGTGATTGCTTCTCGTAGTCCAAGAAGTTGCCACTTAATTCTTGCACGTATTCGATGTTGTATGGGGTATTTTCTTCCACCAAGCTACGCGCAGCGACAGCGGATTCCGCTTCGAGATAAAGAGTTTGGGTGGTTTCACGACGCGGATTGACCACTTTGTCTTTTTGATATAATACTTTGTAGATCATAATGAGCTCCTTTCGAATACGCAAAAAATCGCCCCAGAGCCTGGGGTATTGATTGCATTAACCGATCATTTGTTGATTATCTCAACAGTTACTTTATAGTGTAGCATATTCTCTGCTGACGCGCCACGGGCGCTTAGGCATCAGAATACGGTATAATAGAAGAAAGTAACAAATTCAAGGAGGCAGCTTATGACAAAATGGCTCTTAGCGGCGCTGGTCGTCATCTTGGTGGTTGTATTCGTCGTCTGGTGGCGGGTGCGCCGACGCAAGCACGCGATGCGGGTCTTGATGTTGCGCAATCAACGCCTGTGTGATCGCGATGTTGCCAAAGCGCTGACGCAACTGGCGTGGGCTTATCCGGACCCGTTGCGTTCGCAACCGGTTGCCGATGTCTGGGGGCACGGGATCATGGCTTTTGAATATGCCTTGCCCGAGCCGCAAGGGCCTGTCACCAGCGCCCAGTTCACCGCGGCGTTGCGCGCCCAAACCGGCGACCAAAACACCGATGCCGCCACGATGGCCCCAACGCTTGACGTCACCGACTGGTGGCATCGCGACGGGGTCGTGCACATTGATGTCGCCTATGTCGTCAACGCCGCGACCCGCGAATACGTCCGCGACGTCCGCCGGGTGCAATAATGACCACATAAAAACGGCTAGCATCAACCCCAGATGGGTGTGGTGCTAGCCGTTAGTGTTAGTCGATCAACAATGCATTGTCTTCGACGTGGAATGGTTCCTTCTTATCTATATGGTCGTAGAACAAGATCCCGTTGAGATGATCGATCTCGTGTTGGCAAACGATCGCGGGGTAGTTCTTGAGACGCACCTTTTTGGTGTTGCCGTCGAAATCTTGATAGCGGATCGTGATGCGATCGTGGCGGAAGACATAGCCAGGCACGTCTTTATCGACGCTCAGGCAACCTTCACCTTCAGACAAGGCAGCGCCTTGAACCGAGTGACTGATGATGACAGGGTTGATCAAGACTTCCTTGAACAAGATTTCGTTGTCAGGCCCTGGCACCAGCACGGCGGCCATTGATTCGCCAACACCGACTTGAGGGGCGGCGAGGCCGACGCCTGGGCGCAACTTGTATTTCTCGTTTTGTTCTTCGTCTTGGCTGACGACGAGGTATTCCATCATATCATGGGCGAGCTTTTTGTCTGCATCGGAAAGTGGAAATTTTACTTTATCGGCGGTGCGACGCAAGACGGGTTCACCGTCACGGGTAATATCTTTCATTAAATACACGGCTGATTCCTCCATACAATCTACTAACGATTACTTTACCACAATCTTAGAGGTGAAAAAAGTCGCCAGGAAGCGGTTCACGCAACTTTGGTAAGCTCAAACCTTGACAGCGTTGCAAAAGGCTGATAAAGTGTAAGTGAATCAAAATACGGTGCTTTCCGTTAGGTGAGGCTCCTATACGAACAATGCTGCTACTCAGAAACATCCAGAGATGCCAATGAGTCAACTGCGCTTGTCTACAAAGGCTTGCGCTAACGTAGCTGAAGTAATTTTTCTAGGCGTATAGTGCTAAAACTGAACGATTGGGATGCAATGATCGCGCATGCCAATTGGTGTGCGCGAATTTTTTGCACAACGGCGAGTGAATGAAAGGTGGTGAGCACATGAAACAAACAGCGATTGATGGCGGTAGTCCCGACAATGCAGATCCCGGAAGGTTTGTTATTGTGCCACCACTTAATTTTATAAATAAGTAATTCGGCGCATCGCAAACCTCTCTGGGCAAGAGAGGAGTTGTTGATGTTGATGATGCAATATTCAAGCGGGCTTTCCCGCTTCGAAGTACGCAAAGCCCAACTGATCAACCAGCCGACGACACAAGTCGCTGAGATCCGCATCGCCAATCGGCCAACACTCCTGTTGGCAACGGGTCTTGTCGCTGTCGCTGCAGGTTTTGGCGGGATGGTGCCGGCAGTTTTGCTGGCAATGGCTTTGCTACTATTAGTTAGCAGTTTTAAAGTGTTGGTTCACCGTTGGCTTCAGGTCATGGATAATGGGAGCCAACCGGTGATGGTGATTCGCGAAGGGTTGATGCGTCAATGCACCGTCGCTGATCTGGTCGTTGGCGACAGGTTGTATCTGGGTGCTGGCGCGATCGTTCCGGTTGATGTTCAAAGCACTGTCGGTTGCCAAGCAAACGGCTTGACCGCGTTTTTGGTCCGGCTTTTTGGGATTCAACTGCCTGCTGAGCTTGTCATGGCCGGTAGCCGCTTGACCGCTGACGCACAGGTGCAAGTCGCCGCGATCGGCAACGACCGGTTGGTGCTCAAGCAACTGTTGCCGATCCTCAATAGCGACCTGGCAATGACGGTGCACATCGGCGCACGGCTGGTGGAACTGCTCAACGGTGCGATCGCAGGCGTTGGCCAGCATGTGGCCAGCGTGACAGCAGATCGCAAGTTTGTCGCAAGCACACAAGATTTGATCCAAGCAGACCAGGCGACACAAATGACCTTGGTTGATAACAACCGTCAAGCAGCTAAAGAGACTGCTTTCCGGTACAACCAAGACCCCGTCTCGTGGGCTGGTAGATGAATCATGATAATCAAAACTCACTTCAATGTTGAAGTGAGTTTTTTTGTGGCCAGCATTATCTTTTCAATGGGGAAATTGTGCAAACTTATCGACAATCTTGGTGTTAAACGGCGCGCAAACTTGCAACACCGGCAATGAATCCGCTACCATTAGACTGTAATACATCCTCGTCAAGACAGGTGCTCGTGTATTAGATACAGGGAGGAGGTTGTGCAGTGGCTAACATGTTTTATGAACGATAAGTCCCGTTGTCATCGGGGGTGTCGTGATCGCACGAAACAGATTGTGAAATCAGAAGCGTGAGAAATGTGTATCGATAGTTGCCTGTATCGATACAACGTGTGAAACTGTTCACGGGCGTCGTTAAAGGATTCACAGAAGGGTAACCGGTATCCTAAAACGGTTGCAAACCACCTACCAATGTGCTAAAGTATGTCTGTAAGCGAGATTAGTAATACAGTTGAAACTAATAATTGCAACAGAAAATCATAAAAAGGGGTTTTGATTATGGCCAAGCATGCAGCAGTTGACTTTGAGCAATTGTTATCCAACCAAGCCGCCGATTTCTCGACAATTCAAATCTTAGACGAAGTCGGTAAGGTCGTGGCACCTGACATTTTGCCTGATCTAAGCGACGACCAGCTCGTGGCGTTAATGTCACAAATGGTCTGGTCACGAGTGCTCGATCAACGCGCGACCGCACTGAACCGGCAAGGACGACTCGGTTTTTGGGCACCAACTTCTGGTGAGGAAGCCTCACAGCTTGCCTCGAATTTTGCCATGAAGAAATCTGACTGGATCCTTCCAGGCTACCGTGACATCCCAGAACTGATCCAACACGGGTTGTCGATCGCCAAAGCATTCCTTTGGTCACGTGGGCACGTGGCCGGCAACGAATATCCAGAAGATTTCCACGCTTTGCCACCGCAAATCATCATCGGTGCGCAATATGTCCAAACCGCCGGCGTGGCGTTGGGCTTGAAGAAAAATGATAGTGATGAGGTCGCCTATACTTACACAGGTGATGGTGGCACGTCTCAGGGGGACTTCTATGAAGGGGTCAACTTCGCAGGCGCGTTCAAAGCACCAGCAATTTTCGTCGTTCAAAACAACGGCTATGCGATCTCTGTTCCGCGGGCTAAGCAGACCGCGGCCAAGACCTTGGCCCAAAAAGCCGTCGCCATGGGGATCCCAGGCATCCAAGTCGATGGGATGGACGCACTGGCTGTCTATGAAGTGATGAAAGAAGCACGTGAGTTCGTCGCCGCTGGTAACGGACCTGTGCTGATCGAAACCTTGACCTACCGTTATGGGCCACATACGTTGTCTGGTGATGATCCGACACGTTACCGTTCCAAGGAAACCGATGATCTGTGGCAAAAGCGCGATCCGTTGATCCGGATGCGCAACTACATGACCGACAAAGGCCTGTGGAGCCAAGATCAAGAAGACGCTTTGATCGAAAAGACCAAAGACGAGATCAAAGCCGCGATCACCGAAGCCGATCAGGCACCGAAACAGACGGTTTCGCGCTTCTTGAAGGATACCTACGATGTTGCCCCACAAAACGTGGCAGAACAACTCGCACAATACCAAGCTAAGGAGGCCAACTAACATGGCACAAAAAACGATGATTCAAGCGATCACCAATGCGCTTGACCTTGAATTGGCAGCCGATCCCAAGACGTTGGTCTTTGGCGAAGACGTTGGTAAAAATGGTGGTGTGTTCCGCGCGACCGATGGCCTGCAAGCCAAGCATGGTGAAGACCGCGTTTTCGATACCCCGTTAGCAGAATCTGGCATTGGTGGGCTGGCAATTGGCTTGGCGCTCACCGGCTGGCGTCCGATTCCGGAAATTCAGTTCTACGGGTTTATCTTCGAAGTGATGGATAGTATCGGCGGTCAGATGTCTCGGATGCGTTACCGCATGGGTGACACCCGGCAGATGCCGATTACGATCCGGGCCCCGTTTGGCGGCGGCGTTCACACCCCAGAAATGCACTCGGATAATTTTGAAGGTCTCGTGTCGCAATTTCCTGGCATGCGTGTCGTTGTGCCAAGCAATCCCTATGATGCCAAAGGCCTGTTGATCAGTGCCATCAAGAGCAACGATCCGGTGTTGTACCTCGAACACATGAAGTTGTACCGCTCGTTCCGTGAAGAAGTTCCGGATGAAGCCTATGAAGTGCCTTTGGACAAGGCCGCGGTGACGAAGGAAGGCAGCGATGTCTCGATCATCACCTATGGCGCCATGGTACGTGAAGCCAAAAAAGCCGCAGATGAATTGGCAAAAGACAACATCAACGCCGAGATCATCGACTTACGGACGATCGCACCGCTCGATGTTGATACCATCATCGCCAGTGTGAAGAAGACCCACCGTGCAGTTGTTGTGCAAGAAGCACAGCGCATGGGCGGCGTCGCTGCCAGCGTGATCAGCGAGATTTCAGAGCGTGCAATCCTTTCTCTGGAAGCTCCGATCGGCCGCGTGGCAGCGCCGGACACACCGTTCCCGTTTGGCCAAGCTGAAAGTGCCTGGTTGCCAAATGCCAAGGATATTGAGGTTAAGGTTCGCGAAACAGTCACGTTCTAATGATGCTAGTTAACGAGTTGCTACTATTATAAAGTGAAGGGGTGCCAGCATGGCCTACGAATTCAAACTTCCTGATATTGGGGAAGGCATTGCAGAAGGGGAAATCGTCAAATGGCACGTTGCCGTGGGCGACGAGATCAAAGAAGACGATACCCTGCTTGAAGTTCAAAATGATAAATCCGTTGAAGAGATTCCGTCACCGGTTTCTGGCAAGGTCTTGAGTATCCTTGTCCAAGAAGGCGAAGTGGCTACCGTTGGGCAAGCGCTTGTGCAGATCGATGATGGCACCGGCGCAGCGACGCCGGCAGCACCGGCAGCGGCTGCCCCAGCTGCACAACCAGCCCCAGCCGCCGCACCAGCAGGTGGTGTCTATCAGTTCAAGATGCCGGAACTCGGCGAAGGTTTGGCTGAAGGCGAGATCGTTAAGTGGCACGTTGCCCCAGGCGATGAGGTCAAAGAAGACGATACTTTGGTCGAAGTCCAAAGTGATAAGTCTGTCGAAGAGATCCCGTCTCCGGTCACCGGTAAAGTGCTTAAAGTCTTGATCCCAGAAGGCGAAGTGGCGACGGTTGGCGACGTGATGGTGGAAATGGATGCCCCTGGGCACAATGATGCCGCAGCTGCTCCGGCCACACCGACTGCTCCGGCGGCCGCTCCGACTTCGGCAACGCCTGCACCGGCAGCCTCTGCCAATACCGTACCTGTCGCAGCTGACCCGAACCGTGAGATCCTCGCGATGCCATCGGTTCGCCAGTATGCTCGCGACAACGGTGTCGACATTTCTCAAGTGCCTGGTACCGGCAAGCGTGGCCGTATCACCCGCGAAGACATCGATGCCTTCAAGAACGGTGGGGCCGCGGCAGCGGCGCCTGCACCAGCGGCGCCTGCACCAGCAGCGCCTGCGACTGCCACTCCGGCGGCTACAACCCCGACACCGGCCGCTGCCCCTGCGGCAACGCCGGTTCGGCCATACGTGCCAGATGCAGATGTTGCTGCGCTTGAGACACGCGAGAAGATGACCCCGACCCGTAAAGCGATCGCCAAGGCGATGCTCGCGTCGAAGGCCAACAGCCCGCATGTCACCAGCTTTGATGAAGTTGAAGTCTCTGCGTTGATGAAGCATCGCAAGACGTACAAGCAAGTCGCTGCTGATAAAGGCATCAAGTTGACCTTCCTGCCATACATCGTCAAGGCCTTGGTCACCGTTTTGCGTGACTTCCCGGCTTTGAATGCATCGATCGACAACAGTACCGACGAGATCGTGTACAAGCATTACTTCAACGTTGGGATTGCCACAGACACCGATCACGGGCTGTATGTGCCAGTGATCAAGAACGCTGATGCCAAGTCTGTCTTTGCCATTGCCAAGGAAATCTCTGACAACGCGCAAAAGGCTTATGATGGCAAGTTGAAGCCAAAGGAAATGTCTGGTGGCTCAATGACAATCAGTAACGTCGGGTCCATCGGTGGCGGCTGGTTTACGCCAGTCATCAACCAGCCTGAAGTCGCCATTCTCGGGGTTGGCAAGATCGCCAAGGAACCTTACGTCAATGAAGACGGCGAGATCGTTGTCGGCAACATGTTGAAGCTGTCGATGAGTTATGACCACCGTTTGATCGACGGTGCCATGGCTCAACGCGCACTGAACGAATTGAAGACACTGTTGGCAGATCCTAATCTGCTGTTGATGGAGGGTTAAGCAATGGTTGTTGGTGATTTTGCAATTGATTTAGATACCGTCGTCATCGGTGCCGGCCCTGGCGGTTATGTGGCAGCCATTCGTGCCGCCGAAGAAGGCCAAAAGGTCACGGTCATCGAAAACACCTTCATTGGTGGCGTCTGCTTAAACGTCGGCTGTATTCCTTCCAAGGCCTTGATCAATGCTGGTCACGCCTTTCAAGAAGCCCAAGGCGGTTCGGTGTTCGGAGTCGAGTCTAAAGGCGCGACGCTGAACTGGGAAAAGACCCAAGACTGGAAGCAACATCAAGTCGTTGAGCGTTTGACCGGCGGCGTCAGCATGCTGTTTAAAAAGCACAAGATCGATGTTGTCTGGGGCACCGCGTTTTTGAAGGACGATCATTCTCTGCGCGTGATGCAAAAAGATTCCGCCCAGACTTACACGTTCAAGAACCTGATCATCGCAACGGGTTCGCATCCGATCGAGATCAAGGGCTTCAAGTTTGGCAAGCGGATCGTCGATTCCACCGGCGGCTTGTCGTTGCCTGAGGTGCCTAAGGAATTCGTTGTCATCGGCGGCGGCTACGTCGGCTCTGAGCTGGCCAGCGCCTATGCTAACCTCGGCGCGCATGTGACGATCCTTGAAGGCACCGACAGCATTTTGCCAAACTTCGAAAAGGATATGGTCAAGCTGGTCTTGAACTCCTTCAAGAAGCGCGGAGTCGATGTCATCACCGGCGCGATGGCCAAAGAAGCCGTCGAATCCGCCAACGGAGTCAAAGTGACCTATTCTGCCAACGGCACAGACAAGACGATCGATGCTGATTACGTCATGGTCACCGTCGGCCGCCGCCCGAACACGGCAGATATTGGGCTTGATATCGTCGGGATCGAAACCACGGATCGTGGCTTGATCAAGGTCGACAACCAAGGCCGTACCAACGTGCCTAACATCTATGCGATCGGTGACATCGTGGCCGGCGCCGCACTGGCACACAAAGCCAGTTACGAAGGCAAGGTCGCCGCTGAAGCCATCGCCGGCAAGGCCAGTGCAGTCGACTACAAGGCGATGCCTGCGGTCTGCTTCACGGATCCTGAGCTGGCCACTGTCGGCCTGACCCAAAAAGAAGCCAAAGACCAAGGTATCGACGCTAAGGCGGCCAAGTTCCCATTTGCCGCCAACGGTCGCGCGATTTCTTTGGACCAAACCGACGGCTTCGTCCGTCTGGTCACCAATCCAGCCGGCACCGTCATCGGCGCCCAAGTTGCCGGTCCCGGCGCTTCCGATTTGATTTCGGAATTAGCCGTTGCGGTTGAATCCAGTCTCAACGTCGAAGACCTCGCGTTGACGATCCACCCACACCCAACCTTAGGCGAAGCCATCTCAGATGGCGCTGAACTCGCATTGGGTGTTCCGGTCAACATCTAACCATATGATCGATCTCAGAACCTGTGAAGCCAGTGCTTGGTTTCGCAGGTTCTGTTTGTTTGGTAGCGCACACAGATGTCATCAGAGCGTAACGATGCCGTCTTGTTAATCGGTTTAAGAATTTGTTACAATCGAGTCAACAAGCGGGGAGGCTAATCATGCAAAAAATCGTGGTTTGCGGACAAAGCCGATTGACGATAACGGTTCTCGAACGGTTGCTTCGCTCTCAATTGGCACTCAGCATTGCAGTACCTGCAGAGTCAGAGGCGTCGTTACCGATGGCGACCTTGACGGTGATTGCCGGGATGACGACCAATGAGTTGCTCAAGGCGACCGCCAAAACCTGGGCGACAACAGATGTCTTAGTGATCACAGATTATGGGGAAATCGACGTCGAGGGGTGGCAGCGTTCGATGCTGGCGCAACTGCGCAAAGTGATCGGGGTCGCCATGGCGGCGGGCTTTGCCGGCAAGATCTTGATGGTCACGCACGACGACGTGGTGATGACTTATTTTGCGCAACGCTTTTCTGGATTGGCCAAGTCGACGGTGGTGGGGCTTGGAACCATTGGCGTCACCGGCTGTTTTGAGCGCACGCTGGCCGATCAGTTGCACGTGCCGCGCTCACGGGTCACCGCATACGCCTTGGGCACGGCGGTGACGCCGGTGTTGATGTGGAGCCGCGCGTACGTTGGCACAACGCCGGTGTTGAGTCTTTTACAGCCGACTGATGGGCAGCCGGATCCGCTGTTGGCAACGGCGACTGCGGCTTGCACGGCGTACGGCCAGGCCGACGGGGCGCTGTTGTGGCCGCCGTTGGTCGAACGCGTCATAGCGGCGTTTGCGGGAGAGGCCTTGTTGGCGCCTTTGGTGACCATTGACGAGACGGTGGCCGCCACCCCGGTGTTGGTGAACGAGACCGGCGTCAAGCGCTTGGCGAGCCTGCATGGCGCTGAAGCCGAAGAGGCGGCGTTGGTAACGATCCAGACCCAGACCAACGCGACGATTGCAGCCATTGAAAAAGGAGCAGGAGACGAATGAAACCTAATTATCAGTATCCGTTGGATTTTGAATGGACAAAAGATGAAATGATCCAGGTGACGACCTTTTATCAGCTGGTAGAAGATGCCTACGAACATGGTGTCGATCGAGATAACTTGCTGGCAGCTTACCGCGGGTTCAAGAAGGTAGTTCCGGACAAGGCGACCGAGAAACAGCTCGGGCGGGAATTTGAAGAAGCCAGCGGCTATTCCTTGTATACCGTGGTCAAGGAAGCTCGAGAAGGCAGCAAGCAAAAGATCCGGGTGCGGTTGTCATGAGCGTAGACCTCGAACAGCTCGACTTGCACGTCCGGCAATGGCTGGCGACCAGCCGTGAGCAGATCCTGGCGGCGATGGGTGCGCCGATGACGGTGGCGACCAAAACCGGCCGCAACGATCTGGTGACTAACGTCGATCGCGCCAATCAACAGTTTCTGATCGAACAGATCACCCGCGATTATCCCGATGCGCATATCGAAGGCGAAGAAGGCACTCAAGCCAAGGTCGATCGGCTCAGCGGACTGGTGTTTTTTGTCGACCCTATCGATGGCACGATGAATTTTGTCAAACAGCGGGCGAACTTTGCGGTCATGATCGGGGTTTATGACGGCGGTAACCCAGTGTATGGGGCGATCCTCGATGTTTGGCGCAACGAGCTGATCAGCGGCGGCTTGCACCTGCCGTTACAGATGAACGGTGTTGACCTTCCGCAGCCAGAAGATGTGGCGCTGGCAGACGGGCTGTTAGGCGTGAACGGGCCGATGCTGATCCACAACCATTTGCATGTCGCAGATGTTGCCACCGCAAGCTCTGGCGCCCGTTTGCTCGGCAGCGCTGGCATCGAGTTCAAGGCAGTGTCTTTAGGGCAGCAAGTCGGCTACATCTCTTACCTGCAACCTTGGGATGTCGCCGCCGGCATGGCGATCGGGCAAAGTTTCGGCCTGGTCGTCACTCGGCCTGATGGGACAGCGCTCGACTTGCTCAACGCCGGGGTGGTCGTGGCTGCCATGCCCAAGGCACATGCAGAGATCATGAGGCTGATGAATCACGCCTAGTGCGATGAGCGTATGTGCTCATGTCGCGAATTAATTTTCTGAAAATACAGACACACGCATCGCTTTGTGTTATAATTTCAAATCGAGTACTGTGTCGAAGGCGGCACGTTTTTTTATGAATTGCGGTTCGCTTGAATCGATGATGTTGGTACTAACTGGCGTAGGACGCGCCATGATCAATAGCTGATGCCTTAACGCTGTCGCGTGTGCGGCCGGGTTCGTGTCGGTGTTTCCAGAATCCCGGTCAGGCGACTGGGTGTCCGCATGCATATACTTGTAACATCTTGAAAGGAAGTAGAACACTTGAAGACTCGCGACGATATTCGGAACATTGCGATTATTGCCCACGTTGACCATGGTAAGACAACGTTGGTTAACGAAATGCTGAAGCAATCAGATACCTTAGATGAACACATCAACCTTCAAGACCGCGCGATGGATACAAACGCGATCGAAAAGGAACGTGGTATCACCATTCTCTCTAAAAACACGGCCGTTAAATACGGCGACACGACCATTAACATCGTGGATACCCCAGGACACGCGGACTTCGGTGGTGAAGTTGAGCGTATCATGAAGATGGTCGATGGTGTGCTGTTGGTTGTTGACGCGTTCGAAGGCACGATGCCACAGACCCGCTTCGTTTTGAAGAAGGCGTTGGAACAACATCTGACTCCGATCGTCGTGATCAACAAGATCGATCGTCCAGGCGCTCGTCCTGCTGAAGTGGTTGACGAAGTTTTGGAATTATTCATCGACCTCGGTGCCGACGAAGACCAATTGGAATTCCCGATCGTTTATGCTTCCGCCATCAACGGGACCAGCTCTTATTCTGACGATCCTGCCGATCAAGAACACACGATGGTACCACTGTTTGACACCATCTTGAAGACGATCCCAGCACCAGAAGATACCTCCGACGAACCGTTACAATTCCAAGTTTCGATGTTGGATTACAACGATTATGTTGGCCGTATCGGGATCGGCCGTGTGTTCCGTGGCACGATCTCTGTTGGCGACAACGTTACCGTGTTGAAGCTTGACGGCTCCAAGAAGAACTTCCGGGTCACCAAGATCTTCGGGTTCTTCGGGTTGAAGCGGATCGAAGTGCAGACTGCCAAGTCTGGTGATTTGATCGCTGTTTCCGGGATGGAAGACATCTATGTCGGCGAAACCGTCGCTGATGCCGCACATCCAGAAGCATTGCCGATCTTGCGGATCGATCCACCAACACTGCAGATGATGTTCTTGCAAAACGACAGTCCTTTTGCTGGCCGCGAAGGCGACAAAGTCACCGCTCGCAAGATCGAAGACTACTTGCTTAGCAAGTTACAAACAGACGTTTCTTTGCGTGTCGAAGATACCGACCAAGCAGGCGCTTGGATGGTTTCTGGCCGTGGGGAATTGCATCTGTCGATCTTGGTCGAAGAGATGCGCCGTGCAGGCTTTGAACTGCAACTCGGTCGTCCAGAAGTTATCTATCGCGAAATCGATGGCAAGCTGAGCGAACCATTCGAAGAAGTGCAGATCGACACGCCGGAAGAATACACCGGGACTGTCATCGACGCCATGGCGCAACGCAAAGGCGAAATGCAGAACATGGAAAACGAAGGCAACGGCCAGACACGTCTGACCTTCCTCGCCCCATCTCGTGGGTTGATCGGTTACTCCACCGAGTTCCTGAGCTCTACCGCCGGTTATGGGATCATGAACCACACCTTCGAAAAGTATCTGCCAGTCGTTAGAAACTGGGAACCTGGCCGTAGCACTGGCGCGCTGGTTTCGATCAACGCCGGGCAAGCAACGACTTACTCCCTGCAGTCTATCGAAGACCGTGGCCAGCTCTTCATCGATGCTGGGACCGAAGTCTACGAAGGCATGATCGTTGGCCAAAACTCCCGTGAAATGGATATCGCGGTCAACGCCACCAAGGGTAAGAACTTGACCAACACGCGTGCTTCTGGTAAAGATCACGCCGCTGCGATCAAGACACCTAAGCACTTGTCTCTGGAAGAATCTATCGAATTCTTGAACGAAGACGAGTTGTGTGAAGTTACCCCGCAATCTGTTCGTCTTCGTAAGAAGATCTTGAGCACTAACGAACGTCAAAAGGCTGACAAGAAGAAGAAAAAGTCGACCAACTAAACGTTTTGGCACCGTCTCAACTGAGGCGGTGCTTTTTTGTCGGCGCTTTAGTTGGCTGTAGCATTTGCTGGCCACAGAATTGACTGCGAGATGCAATGTACCGAGGCGATATGGTAGAATCGAGAAATAACCTTGAAAGGGGTACCAAATGAAAAATTTACAAGCAGGCGGCTTCCTTTTCGTCGGCGGCGCGATCATGATGACAGTGACCCGGTTTGGCAACGTGATCCCGATCCTTGGCGGCGTGTGCGCGCTACTCGGCGTGGGGATGCTCATCTATTATTTATTCAGCCAAAATGGTAAATATTAGGACAGCCGTTGATGGCCGACGGTAATTGCTCAGCGGATTCCAGACAAAATAGGTTCCAAATGTTGCCGATACTGGCGTACGCGTCATGATGAGAACCTGGCAAAGCTTGAGTCAATCCGCTTATTCGTTTAGTCGGCACATGTCGTGGTTATCATGGTCTATGCAAAAAACGCTGCCTCCCGGCGCAGGGAGGCAGCGTTTTTGCATTTGTTAATCATTGGAGGTGGGGTGCTTAGTCGACATATTCGAGCGCTTGCTTCAAGTCGTCGAGAATATCATCGATGTTTTCGATACCAACAGAAAGACGAATCAAGTCAGGGGTAATGCCTGCGGTTTTGAGTTGTTCGTCGTTGAGTTGCGCATGAGTGGTGGAAGCTGGGTGAATGATCAAGGACTTGGCGTCGCCGACATTGGCCAGCAGGCTGAAGATCTTGATGTGGTTGATCAACGTGATCGCCCCTTCGCGACCGGCCTTCAACCCGAAGGTAAAGATCGAACCTGTGCCTTTAGGGAAATACTTCTTGGCGAGGTCCGCGTACTTGGAGCCCTTAGCTTCTGGGTAGGAAACCCAAGCGACCTTAGGGTTATCCTCTAAGAACTTCACAACTTTGCGGGCGTTTTCGACATGGCGTTCAACACGCAGACTCAAAGTCTCGAAGCCTTGCAACAGGTACCAAGCGGACTGTGGTGACAAGGTGGCACCGGTATCGCGCAGGTGTTCTGCGCGGATCTTGGTGGTGAAGGCAGCGCCGCCTAAGTCCTTCCAGACGATCCCGTTATAAGAAGGCGTCGGGGTGGTGAAGCCAGGGTAGCGGCCGCTAGCTTCGTAGTCGAACTTGCCGTTTTCGATCACCAAGCCGCCAAGGGTTGCGCCGTGGCCGCCGATGAACTTGGTTGCGGAATGAACCACAACGTCAACGCCGAGTTCGAGGGGCCGAACAAGGTAAGGGGTAGCGAAGGTCGAATCGACGATCACGATGATGCCATGCTTGTGTGCGATGGCAACGACTTTATCAAAGTCGACGATGTTGATCGCAGGGTTGCCAAGAGATTCGAAGAAGACGACTTTGGTGTTGTCTTGAATGGCGTCTTCGAAGTTTTGCGGATCGTCTGGATCAACGAAGGTCGTCTCGATCCCGAGCTTCTTGAAGGTCTCAGAAAACAGCTCGTAAGTGCCACCATAGATGGTCGAAGCAGAAACAATGTGGTCGCCGGCGCCGGTCACGTTCAAGACCGCGGCGGTGACGGCAGCGGCACCAGACGCCAGGCTGATCGCACTGGTCCCACCTTCAAGCGCGGCGGCGCGTGCCTCTAAGGCAGCGTTGGTGGAGTTGGTCAGGCGGCCGTAGATGTTGCCGGCGTCGCGTAAGGCGAAGCGATCGGCAGCTTGCTTGGCGTCTTTAAACACGAAGCTGGCAGTTTGGTAGATCGGAGTGACACGAGCGCCAGTGGCTGGATCTGGTTCTTCTTGGCCGGCATGGAGTTGCAAAGTTTCAAAACGATAGTTGTTTTCTGTCATGATAGACACCTCTGGGTTTTTAGTTGGCATGTGTAAATTATTGATGTAAGGATTAGTTGGCATTGGCCGATGCCTGATCGCGGGGATAAAAAAATCCCGGAACCCTCAATTAGAGGATTCCGGGACGACATGTCGTGTTACCACCCGTTTTTTGATCGTTATCACTAACGCTCACTCGTCAGGTACATGCGTGCACATTCACGCGAATACCTTAGCGCTTTAACGGGCGCTCCCGGACACGGCTTGCAATTGTTCACCGAATCACTGGCTCGAAGACCATTTTCGTCCGCTTCCCATGATCGACTTCCACCGCTCGTCGACTCTCTGTGCATGTTGTTCGGATTACTTATCTTGTCGTTGCCATTTATTGATTTAAACTTTAATCCCTCACTCATCAAAAAGCAAGCCTATTTTCAAATTTTTTTATTTTGCGTGTCTTTGCGGTGACGGCGAACCCCTGTCACTAAAGGAATGCAGTCCTGTCAAAAAAAGATAGCGCTTCATCAATTATGGGGATGGACGCCGCGAGGAAGCAGAGCGGTCACGTCCTGGCTTTTGATGAGAATTTATTTCTGTAAAATGGTAAAATGATGAGGATGTCGTCGCTGTTGCGGCTGGCAACATTCAGAGAAGGGGGATATGCTATAATAATGCTAACTTTGCCGTGAAAGGGCGATTGTGTTGTGAAGAAATTGCGTTACTTGGACTATTATATCTTGGTGCCGTTCCTGTTGCTGGTCGTGATCGGTATTGTGATGGTGTATTCTGCCAGTGCATATTGGATCAAGACACAATATGGACAAGCCGAGAATGCGGTGATGATCCGCCAAATCTTTTTTGTGTTATTTGGGATCGTGATCGCCTTGTTCTTCTATTATTTTCGGCTTCAGATCTTTGCGCATTCCAAGGCGCAATTAGTGCTCTGGGCCGTGACGCTGGCACTACTGTTTTATTTGGCGCTGTTGAGTCACCTCAAGCCAAGCGCTGCGATCAACGGTGCAACGGCGTGGATCCAGCTAGGGCCGATCAACATTCAGCCGACAGAAATCGCCAAGCTGACGGTCATTTTATATCTCGCCCACATGTTTAGCGGCCATCAACAGGACATTCAAGATCCTGATTTTTCCTTGCGGCAGTTCGGCTATCCGATCATGCTGGTGGGGGTCTGTATCGTCTTGGTGTTTTTCCAGCCTGATACCGGTGGTGCCGCCATTATCAGCGGGATCACCTTAGTGATGTTGGCGGCCAGCGGGATCTCGTTGCGCTACGGCGTCAGTTGGGCAGCCTTGTTGGCAGCACTTATTGGGGCGTTATTTTATGCCTTGAGTCACTTTTCGTTTCCAAAGAGTTGGCAGGAGTCTTATCAGTTGCGCCGCTTGCTTGCGTCCGTGCATCCTTTTGCGATGCGCAAGCTGGAAGGCAATCAGGTCGTCAACTCTTTGGTGGCGATCGCTCACGGCGGCTTTTTCGGGGTCGGCCTAGGGAATTCCAGCCAAAAGCTGGGCTACCTGCCGGAACCTTATACCGATTTCATTCTCTCGATAATTACCGAGGAGCTCGGCTTTGTTGGGGCTGTGGTGATAATCGGCTTAATTTTCTTCCTGATCCTGAGATTTTATTTCCTGGGCTTCAAGATGAATAATGCGTATTATGCGCTGATCGCATACGGAATTGCGACGATGATGTTGATCCAAACCACGTTTAATGTCGGCGCGGTGGTCGGGTGGTTACCGGTTACCGGGGTGACGCTTCCGTTCATCAGCTATGGCGGCTCCAGTATGCTCGTGCTGTGTGCCGCCACTGGGATCATGCTTAATATAAGCGCGACAAGAAATCGCGCAATAGAAAAGAAAGTAGGCGTAAAGCATGCATAAAGTGTTAGTCGCAAACCGCGGGGAAATCGCGATCCGGATTTTCCGTGCGGCTGAAGAGCTGGGGTTGAAAACCGTCGGGATCTTTGCCAAAGAAGACGAACTGGCGATCCATCGCTTCAAAGCGCAAGAAGCTTATCAAGTTGGCGCGGGCAAAGCGCCAATCGCCGCCTACTTGGACATGGACGACATTATTCGCATCGCCAAAGCTTCAGGGGCAGATGCCATTCACCCAGGGTACGGCTTGCTGTCTGAAAACGCCGAGTTCGCGCGCAAGGTGCGCGCCGCTGGGTTGACTTTCGTCGGTCCGCGTTCAGAATTGCTCGATGTTTTTGGCGACAAGGTGGCGGCTAAAGAAGCTGCACACAAGGCTGGCTTGACGACCATTCCCGGGACGCCAGAGCCGACGCGCGACTTCAATGAGATTCTTGATTTCACGAAGCAACACGGTTTTCCGGTGATGCTCAAGGCGGCTTCCGGTGGCGGTGGCAAGGGGATGCGGATCGTGCATTCCGAAGAAGAGTTGCGCGACGTTTACCAAAACGCTGTCAACGAAGCCAGCGCCAGCTTCGGCGACGACCGGATGTATGTTGAAAAATACATCAAGTCGGCCAAACATATCGAAGTGCAGGTGCTCGGGGATGAACACGGGCACTTGATCCACTTGTTTGAACGTGACTGTTCCGTGCAACGTCGGAACCAAAAGGTCATCGAAATTGCGCCAGCCATCGGTTTGCCGATGGCGTTGCGCCAACAGATCTGCGACGCTGCGGTGCAGTTGATGAGCTCTCTGCACTATGAAAACGCTGGGACGGTCGAATTCCTGGTTGAAGGGTCTAACTTCTACTTCATTGAAGTTAACCCGCGGGTGCAGGTTGAACATACGATCACCGAGCTGATCACCGACGCCGATATCGTGCAGTCTCAACTGCGCGTGGCGGCCGGCGCAGACTTGTACAAGGACCTGCACTTCCCGCAACAAAAAGACATCACTTTCCGCGGGGCGGCGATCCAGTGCCGGATCACGACGGAAGATCCTGCCAATAACTTCATGCCAGACACCGGCACCATCTCGACCTACCGTTCACCAGGTGGCTTAGGCGTGCGTTTGGATGTCGGCAACGCGTATGCCGGCGCCGTGGTATCGCCTTATTTCGATTCCTTGCTGGTCAAGACGTCAGTGCACTCTGCCACATTTGGCGGTGCGGTGCGCAAGATGCAGCGGGCGTTGCGTGAATATCGCATTACCGGCGTCAAGACCAACCTGCCGTTTTTGAAGAACGTCTTAGACCATCCGGTGTTCCAAGCTGGGGCAGCTGAGACGACGTTCATCGACACGACGCCTGAGCTGTTCAAGCTGCGGCCGGTACGGTCACGTTCGGGCGAGCTGATGAATTATGTCGGCGAGATCACCGTCAACGGCTTCCCAGGCATCGATCGTCGCGATCAAAAGTATTATCCGGACTGGCACTATAAGGCCCAGTTCCCACAAGGCCCGCTTCAGCTGCCTGCTGTCACCGGCGGTCTGCCAGAATTGTTGCGCACCAAAGGGCCTAAGGCGGTCACCGACTGGGTCTTGGCGCACAAGCAGGTCTTGCTAACAGACACGACCTTCCGTGACGCGCACCAAAGCCTGTTTGCTACCCGGATGCGCACGCAAGACATGTTGCGCGTTGCACCGGACATGGCGCATGGCTTGCCTAACCTGTTTTCCATGGAGATGTGGGGCGGGGCGACCTTCGATGTTGCTTATCGCTTCTTGAAAGAAGACCCATGGCACCGGCTGGCGCTGTTGCGCAAAGCAATGCCGAACACCCTGTTGCAGATGTTGTTCCGTGGTTCTAACGCCGTTGGCTATCAGAACTATCCCGACAACGTGATCCGCCAATTCATTCAAACCGCCGCCAAAGACGGGATCGATGTCTTCCGGATCTTCGACTCCTTGAACTGGGTGCCACAACTGACCCACAGCATCGATGCCGTCAAAGAAACCGGCAAGCTGGCTGAAGGGACGATGTGCTACACCGGTGATATCTTAGGCGATGCCCATCCAAAGTATAATTTGGCTTACTATGTCAACTTGGCCAAAGAACTCGTGAACGCCGGGGCAGACATTTTGGCGATCAAGGATATGGCTGGGTTGCTCAAGCCGCAAGCGGCATATACGCTGATCTCAGCGCTCAAAGATGCCGTTGACGTGCCGATCCATCTGCACACCCATGACACCACCGGTAACGGGATTGCGACTTACGTTCAGGCTACCAAGGCCGGCGTCGACATCGTCGACGTGGCGCAGTCTGCCTTTTCCGGCACGACCAGCCAGCCGTCGATGGAAAGTCTGTATTATGCCTTGACCGACAACGACCGCCAGCCAGAACTCGACATCCACAACGCCGAGAAGCTGGATTCTTATTTCCAAAGCATCCGGCCGTATTATGCCGACTTTGGTAACGGCGTCTCTGGTCCTTTGACCGATATCTATACCGTTCAGATGCCAGGCGGGCAGTATTCCAACCTGCAACAGCAGGCCAAGAGCATGGGCATCAATGATTTCACGGCTGTTAAGCAGATGTATGCGGCGGTCAACGAACTCTTCGGTGATATCGTCAAAGTGACGCCGTCTTCGAAGGTGGTCGGTGACATGGCCTTGTTCTTGTTGCAAAACAACCTGACCACCGCCGATGTGCTCGATCATGGCGAAAAGATCGATTTCCCAGAATCTGTCGTCAGCTTCTTCAAAGGCGACCTCGGTCAACCCGCAGGTGGCTTCCCGAAGACCTTGCAAGAAAAGATCTTGCGCGGACAAAAGGCGCTTACCGTACGTCCCGGCAGCCTGGCGAAGCCGGTTGATTTCGACAAAGTCCGCCAAGATTTGATTGCATCCGGCTTAGAAAAGCCATCTGATGAAGATGTCTTGAGTGCCATCTTGTATCCTGAGGTCTTCAAGCAATATCAAGCCGATCACGCCAAGTATGGTCCGGTAACGACTTTGGATTCGCCAACGTATTTCCAAGGGATGCGCTTAGGTGAAACCATTAACGTGGCGGTACGTCCGGGGATCATGTACATCATCCGTCTGGATGCCATTGGTGAACCTGATGCTTCTGGGATCCGAACCTTGTACTTCACTGTCAATGGGCAGAAGCAAGAGACCCAAGTGCGTGATGCCAAGAGTCAACACAGCACGACGGCACACCAGTTGGCAGAGCCGACGAACAAGAACCAGATCGGTGCGCCGATGGGCGGCCGGATCGTCTCGATCGCCGTAGAAAACGGCCAGACCGTGCAAGAAGGCGACGATCTTTTCGTCACCGAAGCGATGAAGATGGAAACCACGGTGCACGCACCGTTCACCGGCAAGATCACACATTTGTACGTCGAAGCCGGCGATCTCGTTCAGAGTCAAGAATTATTGGCAACCTTGAAGCCGATTGCCGAGGATAAGTAGGTGATTCAATGTTAACGATCACCCCCAGAGTGGGCTTGGTGGTTTGGGTCTATTCGCTCAAGCAAATTCGAGCCTTACGCCATTATGGCACGGTGATGTATGTCTCTAAAAAAATGAAATACGTGTACTTGTATCTTGATCAAGATGCGGTTGCCGAAACCACCGCCAAGTTGCAGAAATTGCGGTTTGTTCGCAAGGTTTCGCCTTCCAAGCGACCGGAATTGGCCGTTCATTATGGTCCTGGTGCAGATACCGAAATGAATCGCTTAATCGAGCAGCAACGAGAAGGAGGCCAAGCAGATGCGCGTGATCAGCGGTGAATTTCGTGGGCGTAAACTCGATGCCGTTCCCGGCAACCAAACGCGTCCGACCGCAGATAAGGTCAAAGAGTCGATGTTCAACATGCTCGGCCCTTACTTTGATGGCGGCGTGGCGTTGGATCTCTATGCCGGTACCGGCGCGCTTGGGATCGAAGCGGTGTCGCGCGGCATGACGCACGCCACGGCGGTCGATCGCCAATACGCGGCGATCAACACGATCCGGGAAAATATCGCTAAGGTCAAGGCAGAATCGCGCTTTACGGTCATCAAAGCGCCGGTCGCCAAGGCGTTAGCGAGCCTTGAAGGGCAACAGTTTGACTTGATCATGGCGGACCCGCCTTATGCCAAACAAGAAGTCTTGGAACAACTGGCAACGTTTTTGACGTTAGACCTATTGGCCCCAGAGGGACGGGTGATGCTCGAAACCGGCTTAGACGTCGATTATCCACAGACCATCCCCGGTTATGACATCTTGCGACACCAGACTTATGGCGTCGCGCAGGTGTTGATCTTGCAAAAGGCGGTGAGCGCATGACCAAGACTGCGGTATATGCAGGTAGCTTCGATCCGTTCACCAACGGCCATCTCGATCTCGTTCAGCGTGCCAGCAAGTTGTTCGACCAGGTCGTGGTGGCGGCGATGACCAACACAGGCAAAAAGCCGCTGTTCACCAGCGACGAGAAGCTTGCCATGATCCAAACCGCCGTCGCGGATCTGCCTAATGTCCGCGTGGTCGCCTTGCCACACGAGCTGACGGTACGTTTTGCCCGCAAGCTCAAGGCGCAATACCTGGTGCGTGGGTTGCGTAGCGATACCGATTTCAACTATGAAGCCGACATCGCCACGCTCAACGCCCAGCTGGACCCTGAGATCGAATCGGTGTTCTTGCTGGCTGATCCGCGCTACCGGAGTCTGTCTTCCAGCATGGTCAAAGAAGTCGCCAGCTTCAACGCTGATGTTTCTGAGCTCGTGCCGGCAAACGTGGCAAAAGCCTTGGCTGACAAATTCGGTCGTGACGCCCATGCGTAGGTATCGGCGGTGGGTGCTCATCGGCCTGGTGGCAGTGGTGGTGTTGGCGCTTTGCCTCTGGCCGACGGGCAAGTATATCGAAGTGCCAGGATCGGCGGAATCGTTGAAGCCGTATGTCAAAGTTGCTGGCACCAAGGACACGGCCAAAGGTAGCTACATGTTGACAACCGTTGGCATCGTCGGGCCCGCGACGCCGGTGATGTTGCTGTGGGGGAAACTGCAGCCGTATGCACAGATCGATTCGACGAGCGACCTGATGGGCGACGACAGCACCGCAGAGTACGACCAACTGCAGCGCTATTACATCAAGTCGGCGGCAGATAACGCCGTGGCAGCCGCGTTTAAAGCGGCACACAAGCCCTATTCGATCAAGCATCGCGGTATCTATGTGATGTCGGTGCTCCACGGCTCCCCGTTTAAAAACAAGCTGGCCTTGGGCGACACGATCACGCAACTCGATGGCAAGTCCTATCAAGCCGCCGACGATTATGTTGCGGCGATTCAAAAGCGGGCTATCGGAAGCCAGATCACCTTGACCTACGTTCATAAAGGCCACACCAGACACGCCACGGGGCGCCTGATGCGGCTGCCAGGGACAAAAAAGGCCGGTATCGGCATCACGTTGACTGAAAATACCAGCACGACCTCGACGCCCAAGGTGAAGATCGACGCGGGAGATATCGGCGGGCCGAGCGCCGGATTGATGTTTGCTGTCCAGACTTATACGCAGATCACGGGCGTCAACTGGCGCCATGGCGCCAACATCGCCGGCACCGGCACGATCGACGCCGATGGCCATGTCGGCCAGATCGGTGGCATCGACAAGAAAGTCTATATCGCCAACAAGCGTGGCGCCAAGGTGTTCTTTGCGCCGAACACGCCGGGCACCAAAGCCATTTTAAAATTGGATCCCGAGTATCAAAATAACTACACGGTCGCCAAAAAAACGGCCAAACAGCTACATGCTAAGATGGCGATCGTGCCAGTAAAGACGTTACAAGATGCATTGAATTATCTTAAACAGCGCTGATCATGGCCGTGTGTGGGAAAACCTGCACACGGCTTTTTGCTTGCCTTTTTTGCGAATTTTAAGCACAGGAGGGAAGTATATGGAAAAGATAACAGAATGGCTTCACGACTATTGGCTGGTTGTGTTGGTCGGGTTAGGCGCTGCTGGGTTCATGTGGTGGCAAGGGCAAAACGGCGCCCAGGCGCTGGCACCGGTCCCAGAAGCCAGCGTCAGCACGTCTTGGAGCAGCACCGCTTCGAGCACCCGTTCTGAGTCGGTGCCGAAAGCAGGCTTCGTTCACATCAAAGGTGCGGTCGTCCATCCTGGCATCTATCCAGTTGACGGCACGACCCGGTGGGCAGCGGTGGTGGCACTTGCCGGCGGGCTGACCAAAGACGCTGACGTGGCGACGGTGAACCTGGCGGCCATCGCCGAAGACCAGGCGAGCCTGTTGATCCCCAAGGTGGGCGAATCGGTTGCCCCGTCAGCGGCAACACCAACCGGTGGAAGCACCGAATCGGCGTCGGCGCTGGTCAACTTGAACACGGCAACGGAAGCTGAATTGCAGACGCTCAGCGGCATCGGCCCGAAAAAGGCGGCTGATATCATCGCCTACCGTGAAGAACACGGTGGCTTTACCGCGATCGAAGAGCTCAAAGAGGTGAGCGGCATCGGCGACAAGACGTTTGAAAAGTTGGCGCCGCTTGTCACGGTGGGGCCATGAACGGCCGCTGGTGGTTGATCAGCGCCGGGGTGATCGGCGGCATCGTGTCGGTCGTCGGTCCGCAGGTGATCGGGCTGGCGGTCGTGGTCTATGTGGTCTTGAAGGCGCGCAAGCAAGCGCTCGGTTGGGTGATCGGGAGCATTGTTGCGGGATTGCTGCTGGGCTGGCATGAGGTCAAGGCACACGCCCGGCCGCTTCCGCCAACTGGGATCATCACGGTGATGTCAGCTGATTGGCAAATCGGCGATCATTTTGTCCGTTACGCCGGGCGGGCTGCTAACGGCGTATGGACAAGCGGCAGCGCGGCGATCGATGATGCGACCATGGCGCGCCTGCAGACGCTTGAAGAGCCCGCAGAGGTGCGTGTCAGCAAGCCGCCAGAGCGTCTGGTCGGGGCGCGAAACTTATACGAGTTCGACTTTGCCGGCTACGCCTGGGCCCAGTCCCAACAGGCCTATCAGTTTGACACGCAGCCGTTGGTTTGGCAGCCGCGGGCGATTCATGGGTTATGGGAGTGGTTGGCGAGCTTGCGCGTCAAGTTGTTGCACCGGCTTGAGAGCCTACCACCGCATGTAAGCCGCTATGCCAAGGGGCTGTTGCTCGGGGTCGTCGACGAAGACTTCGATGCCTTACGTGGCGCGTTGGTGGATCTTGGCATCTTCCACTTATTTTCGGTGTCTGGCTTGCACCTGTTTGCGTTGATCGGGGTGTTGTATTGGGTTGCAGATCGCCTCCGAGTGCCAAAAGAAGCGATCGATTGGGGATTAATTGGGATGTTGCCGGCGCTGTTGGTCATCATTCCGCCAGGTGCGGGGATCTTGCGCGCGGTTTGGATGCGGGTCCTGGCTAGCCTCAACGCCCGTCTAGGATTGACATTGACCGGTTTCGATTGTTTTTGTCTCGTGTTGCTCGGCAATGTGATTTGGCGACCATTGGTGTTATACACGTTTGGCGGCCAGCTGACCTATTTGTTGACGGGGGTCTTGATGTTGATGCCGGCACTTGCGCCACGGGTCTTGGCCTGGCGGCTGTTTATTATCGGTGCGCCGGTCGTGATCGCCCACACGTTCAAGCTTCATTTGCTAGGTGGCTGGTTTAACTGGCTATTGATGCCGATTTTTGAAGTGGCGATCATGCCGATGCTGGTGTTGGTGGCGATTTGGCCGACGACGCCGCTACCGAGTGCCCTTGAAGGGATGCTGACCGGTCTTGAAGGCGGCTTGGCCGCACTTGATAGGTTGCCTGGCATGTTGATATTCGGAGCGCTCACGCCGATTGTCGCGGCGTTAGGGGTTGCCACGGCGTTGATCGGCGTCGAACGAAGACGCTGGCGGTATCTGGTAGTGTGGGTACTTGGCGCGTATGCACTGGCAAATTGGCATCCCCAATCTCGGGTCGTTGTGTTTGATGTTGGGCAAGGGGATGCGATTTTGATCGAAGCGGCCAACAAAAACGGCACGATGCTGATCGATACTGGCGGCCGGTTGTTTGGCAAGGTGCGCAATCCGCTTGCGGTGCGAGTAATCATCAATTATCTGCACGCTCGTGGTGTGGCCAAGTTGGATACTTTGGTCCTTACGCACGCGGATGCTGATCACGTCGGCGACGCCGCAGTGTTCACTCACCAAATGCCGGTGACAAACGTGGTGACGACGCCGCTGGCAAGTCACCAGCCGCTGGTGCAGGCGGCATTGGCGGGGAAGGTAGCGACCCACCAGGAAGCCTTGGCTGGTCAAACCGTGGCGGCAGGGCGCTTGCAGTTGCGTGTCGTGGCGCCGAACAGCACGACAGCGACCGAGAAAAATGCGGACTCGTTAGTCTTGTATGGTAAGATAGGAGACGGCAATTGGCTGTTTACAGGGGATGCTGATGCGCATGTTGAGACAACTGAATTGTTGCCGCAACAACTCGATGTGGACTACCTCAAAGTTGCGCATCACGGCTCCAAGACCGCCAGCACCCCGGCATTTATCGCCAGTATCACCCCTGCTGCGGCCTTTATCTCGGCTGGAGCGGCCAATCGCTATGGCCATCCGCACCAGGAGACGCTGGCGACCCTTGACGCAGCGGGGGTGCCTTGGTGGAATACGGCCGCTTCGGGGATGATCTGGGTCGACATGACCGCCACGTCTCACCATATCCAGACAATGTTGAAGGAGTAAGCATGCAAGTCAGTGAATTACGTCGACAGCTCAAACAAGGCATCCCGCCTCTGGTCGTTATTTTGGGAGAAGAGCCCGCGTTGCGCAATCAGGCACTCACGATTTTGCGCGCCATTATTCCAGAAGACGAAGCCACGATGAACTTGGCAACCTATGACATGCGCCAGACGCCGGTGGCTGTGGCACTCGATGATGCCACCTCGCAACCTTTTTTTGGCGAACGGCGAGAAGTGATTATTCAAGACCCATATTTTCTCACAGGGGAAAAAGCCACTGGCAAAGTCGAGCATGATCTTGAGGCCTTGACCGCGTATTTCAAGGATCCAGTGGCATCGACGCTGATGGTGTTGGTGGCACCTTATCCTAAGCTGGACGAGCGCAAGCGCCTGACCAAGGCGTTGCGCAAACAAGCATTGATGGTAGAAGCTAAACCGCTGGATGAGCGTGCGGCCAAGCAGGCGGTCTTGAACGCGTTGAAAAAGCAACATTTGAACGTGACGACAGACGGTGTCGAAACCTTGGCTCAGCGCACCAATGCAGATTACAGTGTCATGATGGCCCAACTTCCAAAGCTGGCGTTGTATGCCGCCAACGGGGCAACACTTGATGCAGAAGCCGTGTCGGCGCTGGTCCCCAAGCAACTCACAGACAAGGTGTTTGATCTCGTCAACGCGGTGCTGGCTAAAAACGTCACCAAGGCATTGAATATCTATCGCGACTTGTTGATCCAAAAAGAAGAACCAATCCGGCTCAACAGCTTATTGCTCGGCCAGTTCCGGTTGTTGTTGCAGGTGCAGATCTTAGCCAAAAAAGGCTATAGTCAAGGCAGTGTGGCATCGACGCTTAAAGTGCATCCATACCGTGTGAAACTCGCTTGGCAACAAAGCGGCCGCTTAGCGCCAGAGGCGTTGCGGGCGGCATATCTAGGCCTCGTCGATACTGAAACAGCAATGAAAACCGGCCGTGTCGACAAAGAACTCGCTTTTGAACTCTTTGTGTTAGAATATTCCCGCCAACGATAGCTGAGTAGTTACGTTGTCCGGCAGCGTAAGTCTTTGGTGTTGGGTAGACCGGTTGACTGTCGGGTGCGGGCGAAAGCGACTCCAGCAGGCTTCAATCTGACGTGGAGAGGGTGCTCGGCGGAGCTAACTCAGCTTCGCTGAGTGGATCTCCACCTGCGCCTTGCTGTAAGCGACAAGTCGCCAACAGCAATCTCACCACGTCAGATTGACCTGCTTCCGTCACTTTCACCCACACCCTAGATCCTGCGTATCAGGATAATTTGATGCCATGGCCAATCGGGTTAATCCATTCTTGATTAGACGTATTGTCAGCCACTAGTCTGCTTCCGCTCTCTTAGAAATTGCCACTTCGGGTGATGAAGGACGCTAACGTCAGGGTTTGGTGTGTGGAGGCCCGAGATGGCTCAGGCGCGGCATTGTTGTTAGCGGCTTGCCGCTTACAACAAAGGCGTCGAGGAAGATCCACTCGTAGCGTAGCGGAGAGTTAGCTTCCGAGCGCCTCGCACCGTTCCAGCCATCTCTAGGGCCGGAACACACCAAACCCGACTTATATCACTATCTCAAACACATCCCAAAGAAGACTGACGCTGCCGGACAGTAGCAATAAATGACTATACTAAAAAAGGCGATTGAAAAAATTCTTCAATCGCCTTTTTGGACAATAAAAAACGCTTCAGAAGAGAAGCGTTCAGCCGGATTACTTGTTCAGTAATGCGGAAAGACGGCTCTTGTCGCGGCCAGCCTTGTTCTTGTGGATCAAGCCCTTGGAAGCGGCCATATCGATAGCGCGAGTTGCTTCCTTGAGAAGATCAGCTGCGTTGTCGGCACCGTTTGCTTGAGCAACTTTGTACTTCTTAACGGTGTTACGCAAAGCACTGGCTTGCGCAGCGTTGTTTTGGCGGGAAGCTTCTTGAGTCTTCACACGCTTGATAGCAGATTTAATTTGTGGCATGAGGTTCACCTCCGGATATTATTAGTTGATACTACTAGGTTTTGCTTCAACAGGAAGTATTATACCCAAGGCGTGCGACCATTGCAATAAAAACTTGTAAAGGAAAAGTGCTTGATAGCTAAATCCGAGACTTGCAATCGGTGAAAATATCTTGTAAAGTTAACAAGTACTTTTGAACCTGTTACTTAGCTTTGCGGTTCACCGCGCAATTCTCAGTTTCAGGCAATTATAATAGAAAGGTGGAAATAACCCATGGCTATTTCACAAACACAAAAGAACGAAATCATCGCTAAGTATGCACGTCACGAAGGCGACACTGGCTCACCAGAGGTCCAAATCGCCGTTTTGACCGCCGACATCTTGGCATTAAACGATCACTTGGATGTTCATCATAAAGATCATCATTCATATGTTGGTTTGATGAAGAAGATCGGCCAACGTCGTAACTTGCTTCGTTACCTGCGTAACAAAGATGTTGCTCGTTACCGTGAACTCATCAAGTCTTTGGGTCTGCGTCGTTAAGCCGCAAACCATCTGCGACCTCCATTTTGGGGGTCGTTTTTTGTTTGCCCGGGTGACATAGGTTTTCTCATAGCCGTGTGGTACACTAGTTGTTAGGAAAAACCGTGACCAGTTCGACTGGTGATAATTTAATATGAGGTGAAACCATGACTAAAATCAATCTGGTTGCCCTCGGCGGTGTACGTGAGAACGGTAAGAACATGTATGCCATCGAAGTGGACGATCAAATTTTTGTTGTCGATTTTGGGTTGAAGTACCCCGACAACGAACTCTTGGGAATCGACATCGTGATTCCTGACTTAACTTATTTGGAAAACAATGCAGACCGTATCGCGGGGATCTTTTTGACCCACGGGCACGCCGATGCGATCGGGGCCTTACCATATTTCTTGGCCAGCCATCAGGTGCCGGTGTTCGGGTCTGAGTTGACCGTTGCGTTGGCCAAGCTGACGACCCAAAACGATCCGCAAGCCAAGAAGTTCAAAGACTTCCATGTGATCGACGAAAAGTCGGTGATCGATTTTGGCAACGTGTCGGTGTCCTTCTTCCGGACGACCCACAGCATTCCGGGGGCGTTAGGGGTCGACATTCAGACGCAAGCTGGTCAAATCGTTTATACCGGCGACTTTAAGTTCGACCAGAGTGCGCGGCCAATGTACCGCACCGATCTGGCGCGCCTCGCGCACATCGGTGAAAACCGGGTGCTTGCGTTGATGTCGGATTCGGCCAATGCAGAGTCACCATACACCAACGCATCAGAGCGCGAGATTTATGGCACCATCAAAGAAACCTTCAAATACCATACCGGGCGGATCATTGTCGCTGGCGTCGCGGGCAATATCGAGCGGATCCAGCAGGTCTTAGATGCCGCTGCGGCCAATGACCGGCGGGTGGTGTTGACCGGCCGTGACGTGCAGAAGATCGTCAAAACCGCCATTAAGATGAAATACATCAAGTTGCCAAACAGCGAGATCTTGGCAACGACCAAGGACCTCAAGACGTTGACGCCTGAACAAACGGTCATCTTGGAAACCGGGCGGATGGGCGAACCTTTGAAGTCGCTGCAACGGATGGCGACGTCTAAACACCGCCTGATCCACATCCACGAAGGCGATCTGGTCTTCATTACCACCAGCATTTCTCATGCGATGGAGACGATGGCAGCCAAGACCAAAGACCTGATCTATCGCGCCGGCGGGGAAGTCAAGACGATCAGCGATTCCTTGCACGCTTCAGGGCACGCCAACAAACAAGATCTGCAGCTGATGTTGAATTTGTTACGGCCTAAATTCGTGGTGCCGGTCATCGGCGAGTATCGTCTGCTGGCCGCGCATGCCGAGATCGCGCATGAAGTTGGCATTCCGTATTCCCACATTTTCATCCCAGCACCTGGCGATATCTTGAGTATCGAAAAGGGCAAGATGCATAATGCCGGGCATGTCGATGCCGGCAACACGATGATCGATGGCATCGGCGTCGGGGATATCGGCAACATCGTTTTACGCGACCGCAAGATGCTGGCAGAAGACGGGATTTTTATCGCGGTCGTCACGATCGATCGCAAGAAGAAAAAAGTCGTGGCGCATCCGAAGATCCAATCACGCGGCTTCGTCTACATGAAGACTTCCAAGGACTTGTTGCAAGAATCCGCCAAGTTAGTGACCGATTCCGTGCAGAAGAACTTGGATCACAAAGAGTTCGACTGGAGCACGCTGAAGCAGGCGGTGCGCGATGATCTCAGCCATTTCTTGTTTGATCAAACCAAGCGGCGGCCAGTCATCTTACCGGTGATCATGGAAGTCAACCAAAACAGCGCCAAGCGTCAATAATCCAAAAGTCGCAGGCCAAGTTGTCTGCGGCTTTTTCAAACCAGATTGTAAAGGAGATTACCGTAAATCATGGGAAAAGTCGTTTCGATGCCAAATAATCCGAACCGCCACCTGACGCTCGGCGAACGCGCGCTTAAAAGTGGCAATTATGCCAGTGCCGTGGCGCATTTGGAAAAAGCGTTCAAACAAGCGCCAGTGTTTGATATTGCCCGCAAGCTCGTCGCCGCAGAAAATGGGCTGAAGCAGCCGCAAGAGGCGGTCAGCTACCTCAGCGAGTTCATGGAAGATTTTCTCGCGACTGCCGAAGACACCGCGACGTTGTACGACACGCTGTTGGCACTGCCAGATTATCGCTTTGCCTGGGCGGTATCCCACCATGTCGCAGATTCCCAGGTCGCGGCGATCACTCAACGGATTGAGAAAGCCGAGGCACAAGACTTGGCCGCCAACCTCGACGAGATCGATGACTTGACCCGGCAGCTGCGACATCTTGGTGGTTTTGAACCACAAAAACAAGAGAAGCTGTTGAAGCAACTGGGTCGCTTGCCCAAGTCGAAGCTGATCGATGCGGCCAGAGCCAATCTTGGCGATGCCGACGTCCACCCGGCGGTGCGGATCAGCTTGTTGGACGCCTTGACTGCGGTCGGGGACGATCAGCCTGTGACGGTGATCGGCTATGAGCATTCAGGTGAGGTCGTCCCGAGTGAGTTGCCAGGGGTCCTCGGCGACCACACGTTGTTGGCGGTGCTCGATCAGGTCCAACGCCAACTTGGCTTAGGCGATCCGGAACTGATGCGGGCGACGGTTGAGGTGCTACGGTTTGAGCTTGGCTACTTATATCCGTTCATCGATCAGGCCATTTCCGACCCTGCGCACTTTGCCAAGAGCTATCTGCACAAACAAGCACCTAGTGTGACCCAGGAAGAACACGAGTTATTCAATTGGCTGGAGCAGCAGACGAGCAAGTTATCAAACATGGCGTAATCATGGGATTTTGCTGTAAATGAAAAAAACTTGACGGCTAGGCTTTACAAAGTCGGTAATTCTAGATATAATCATTTTCGGAATTCATTTCCAGCCGAAATATTTCCTTTGGAGTTTCGGCGTGAATGTAGTACACTATAACGTAGAGTTTGCATAGCATTTGCTGTGTCACTTTGCGATAAAAATACAGGAGGTTCGTTTTTTCATGGCTGAAAAAGAACACTATGAACGCACTAAGCCCCACGTAAACATTGGTACGATTGGGCACGTTGACCACGGTAAGACTACCCTGACCGCGGCTATCACCAAGGTACTTTCCGAAAAGGGCCTTGCTAAGGCGCAGGACTACGCATCTATCGATGCTGCCCCTGAAGAAAAAGAACGTGGTATCACCATCAACACCGCGCACGTTGAATACGAAACCGAAAAGCGTCACTATGCGCATATCGATGCCCCAGGGCACGCGGACTACGTTAAGAACATGATCACCGGTGCTGCGCAGATGGACGGTGCGATCTTGGTTGTTGCCGCTACTGACGGCCCGATGCCACAGACGCGTGAACACATCCTCTTGGCTCGCCAGGTTGGTGTTGATTACATCGTTGTCTTCTTGAACAAGACTGATCTTGTTGACGATGACGAATTGATCGACCTCGTTGAAATGGAAGTTCGTGAACTTCTGTCCGAATACGATTTCCCTGGTGACGATATTCCTGTTCTCCGTGGTTCTGCCCTCAAGGCGCTTGAAGGCGACGAAGAACAAAAGAAGGTTATCGAAGAACTCATGGACACGGTTGATGAATACATCCCAACCCCAGTTCGTGATACCGACAAGCCTTTCTTGATGCCTGTTGAAGACGTCTTCACCATCACTGGCCGTGGTACCGTTGCTTCTGGTCGTATCGATCGTGGTACCGTTAAGATCGGTGACGAAGTCGAAATCATCGGCTTGAAGCCAGAAGTTCTCAAGTCCACCGTTACGGGTCTCGAAATGTTCCGTAAGACCTTGGATCTTGGTGAAGCCGGCGATAACGTTGGTGTCTTGCTTCGTGGTATCAACCGCGACCAAGTTGAACGTGGCCAAGTTTTGGCAAAGCCAGGTTCGATCCAACTCCACTCCAAGTTTAAGGGTGAAGTTTATATCTTGACGAAGGAAGAAGGCGGCCGTCATACGCCATTCTTCTCCAACTATCGTCCTCAGTTCTACTTCCACACAACCGACGTTACCGGTGTCATCGAATTACCTGATGGCGTTGAAATGGTAATGCCTGGCGATAACGTTACCTTCGAAGTTGACTTGATCAGCCCTGTTGCTATCGAAAAGGGTACCAAGTTCACCGTTCGTGAAGGTGGCCGTACTGTTGGTGCCGGTGTCGTTTCCGAAATCATGGACTAATCGACACTTGCATTAAGAAAGAAGTCTTCCGCATTGCGGAAGGCTTTTTTTTGCGTTGTCAGATGCTAGCCTGATGGCGGTGAATAAACAGCCGGGGCGAGACGCGTTGACAAGGAAGAGGAACGCGATAAATAGGGCCCAGTCATTTCTTGAAGCTTTGGTGCAAACAAAAACGCGCCAACCTCCACAGGCTGACGCGTTAATACTGATTAATGACGATGTTGTTTACCGGCGTTGCGTTTTTGCTTGCCGGCGTTACGGTTGTTTTTCGTGATGCCAGGACGGGCTGGATTGAGTGGTGCAGCCTGAGCCGGTTGGGTCGGCTTGTCGAAAGTGTGCTCGTCGACCACGATGACCGGCGGGTTCTTTTCCATCTCAGCATCGAGGCGGCGGCGGATCCCAGGGGTGATGACATAAGTGACCAAGAGTTGTTGGATCAAGATGATGATCCCACCTGCCAGGAAGTATAAGCCTAAGCCGGCGTTATACATCAAACAGAAAACGAAGGTCATGATCGGGCTGAGCAGTGCGGAAGTCTGCATCGCCTTGCGTTGTTCAGGTGCGACCCCTTGTAACATCACCCAGCTTTGGGCTAAGTAGAAGAAGGTCGCCACGAAGGTGATGATGAGGCTGGAGTGGCCAAGTTGGATCCCGAAGAAGGTACTCTTAGAGATCTCAGGTGAATAGGCGACCGCTTGGTACAACCCCGAGAAGATCGGCAGCTGGATCAACAGCGTCAAGCAACCCATCGAAGGGATCATGCTGGTGCCATTTTTCTTGTAAACGTCTTGCATCAGCTGGTTGAGGTGCATCGTTTCTTCTTGGGTGATGCCGGGCTTCTTCATTTGTTTCTGGATGATGTCAAGCTGTGGCTTGAGGATCCGGGTTTTTTCTTGAGAAGCCGTCATGTTTTTCTGCTGTCGCAACATGGCCGGCAGGAGTACCAGACGGACGACCAGCGTGATCAAAAGAATTGAAATCCCGTACGCATTAGCGGTCGGAATGCCGCTGGCGATCCATTCCATTACGTGTTGAAGTGGTTGGCCAATGACTTTATAAAACATCCCGAAGAATCCAGTTGGTGGCTTCGGGGTCGTCGATATCTTTTGTGTGCAGGCGGTCAAAAATAAACCGAGGCTGGCGATCCCGCCAAGCGTCGCCCACTTTTTTATTCTATGCATGTTGTCTGTCCCTTCATCAGTTACTGTCAATAACTATACTTGACGAGCGACAGGCTTTCAATACGTCTCAAGAAGGAATCGTGTAATTGTCATGATGTAAGCGCATTAATAAGTGACAATGAACTCATTATCCGGAAAATCTTTCGTCAGAAGATGCTCTTCGTAGGTGGCGACGCGACCGCTCGGAGTAGGACTGGCTTTGATCGCCGCGGTGAATTTGGCCATGGCGACGACATCCCCGCACGCTTCGATATAGACGGAACCGTCCCAATCATTTTTGACGAACCCGCGGATTTTGAGTTGATCGGCAACTCGCTTGGTCATCCAGCGAAAACCGACGCCTTGCACCCGGCCTGTGACGCGAATCGATTTGGCTATTTCTGCCATACACAAACACCTCCACCTTCTATTTTATCACAGTCAGCATTGCGTCAATGACGAACTGCCGCAAGACTGTTATACTCATAAATGAGTCCTTGAGGAGGAAATTATGGAATATATTGCATCACCAAAAAACGAGCATATTAAGGCGGCCAAGAAACTGACCGTCAAGAAGTATCAAAAACAAGGCGACGCCTATCTTTTGGAAGGCTGGCACTTGGTGGAGGAAGCCTTGAAAGCCGGGCAGACGCCGCGTCGGATCTATGCCACCGACAAGTATACAGAAGAGCGAGAATTGCGGCCTTACTACGAGCTCGTGACTGAGATCAGTCCCGAGGTCGCCAAGCACCTCGCTGAAACCCCGACACCGCAAGGCATTTTTGCGGTCATGCCGCGGGTTGTGGGTGAGCTGCCGGAGACGCCAGCAGGTCGTTACCTGTTGCTCGACGGCATCCAAGATCCGGGTAACGTCGGGACCTTGGTACGGACCGCTGATGCTGCCGGCATTCACGAAGTGGTGTTCGGCAACGGCACCGCTGACGCGTTTAACCCCAAGGTTTTGCGTGCCATGCAAGGCAGTCAGTTCCATGTGAACATCACCACCACACCGCTACCGCCAGTCGTTGCATCTTTGCAGGAAGCAGGCATGCCGGTGTATGGCACCGAGCTGAACGTCAACGCCAAGTCTTATCGTGACGTCGAGCCTAGCGAACATTTTGCCTTGATCGTCGGCAACGAAGGCAATGGGATGACAAAAGAACTGCTTGACCAAACCGACACGAACCTATACATCCCGATCCGTGGGGAAGCTGAGTCCTTAAACGTCGCCATCGCCGCTGCTGTGGTGATGTTCCACTTGACTGCTTAAGAATCTCTAAACCGGTTACAAAAACATCCAAAAGCCTGCTATAATAAAGCCTGGATTATTCACCTCGGTATTTGGGACATGAAATCGCATCTGGCCGGTCTGAAAGCAACGTTTGGAGCGTTGCGAATACTGACTGAGCGGAGAAGTTGGTGATCGATGCACCACGAACAGACCGACCCAGTTTTCGGCTCGACGCACGACCTATTCAGTTATTCAGTTCAGGTCGCCAACTGATGGACTTCGTCCATGAGCCGACTAAACCAGTTCTTGTAAACATAGTTAGAAGCAAGATGAATCACCACACGACGGGCGTGCCAAGTAATCCTACCGGCGATGTGAAAGAGACTGAACCGTAGCGAGGAGATGGTTGAACGACGGTCTTCCGAGACAAAGAGCTGTTTAAAGAGCTGAACCAGGTTATAGGCAATACCGGTGATCAAGGCTCGTGCAGTGTTCCGTGCAAAAGTTGAGCTGTCTGTTTTGTCAAAGCCAAACCCGCATTTCAGCTCCTTAATTTGGTTCTCAGCATTGCCCCGCTGTCTATAGGTCTTGAACAAAGTCTCTGGAGCCTCGGAGGCCAGGCTGGTCACTACGA
>NZ_BAAIHN010000027.1:0-40041 GCF_054784775.1 Lacticaseibacillus boliensis | reverse complement strand
CGTGATGGTTTTCGTCGACTCAACCTTAGCATATAGGCGCACCCAATGGGTGAAACACCAAAGCAGCGCAGTCCCGTGTGAATCATGGGATTGCGCTGCTTTTTTGAAATTCTATGAATAATCCAGGCTAAATATTTAACGAACTGCTCCGGTTCATGCACCGCCTCTTGCGTGGCATTCGTCTTGCAAATATCCTTGACGATGTCACTCGTTCAAGACATTTGAAAAGCTTCTTGTCGTCTTCTCGGTAAGCCTGTTGACGACCACAAACAGATCCTATTTCTCAGAAGTTCTGTCTTGATCTGTCGATGCCAGTGCATCGACAGCGGCAAGTACCGCTTGCTCAGCCGTGTATCGCGGCCACCAACCCAGAACAGTCTTGGCTTTTTGGTTAGAAACGTCATGAGAAATAGTGCGCATCAAGTTACCTTCACGGGCGGTGCGATTGAAATGCGCCCCAACACTCAGAATCCAATTTGGCAACGTTTTGCTGGGCAGTTGCCCTGCCAAAGCTGGGCGTTCCTGCCGAATCAACGCCGCCATTTGCGGCATTGACAACGGTCCATCAGCCACTGCCAAGAAGCGTTGTCCGGCAGCATCAGGCACCTGCATCGCCAGAATGTGCATGGCAGCCACATCACGGGCATCGACGACACTGACAGTAATATCCGGAATACGTTTAAAAGACCCATTTAAAAGATTCCTGACGATTCCAAAACTGCCGGATACGTGGGGACCCAACGCGGTCCCAAGCATGGCCCCGGCGTTTATAGTCGTGAACTCAAGTTTACTGCCAGAATCCTTGAGATAGGCCCAGGCACGCTGTTCAGCAATCAGTTTCGACCGCTCATATAAAGACAGTCCTGGTTGCTCCGGGTCGGTCCAATCTCGCTCGGTGGTCTGCCGATCCTGATCTAGATTGGAAAAACCAACTGCACCAAAATTGCTCGTCATCACGACGCGCCGTACCCCGGCATGCTCTGCTGCCTTCAAGATTCGAAGCGTCCCTTGCACCGCAACTTCGGCAGTCGCAGAGCTTGTATTTTCGCCGTTGACGAAGACCGGTGCGGCAACAGAAAAAACAGTATCGACACCGGCCATGGCGGTCTGCCAGCCAACATCCTGAGTCAGATCAGCTTTGACAAAGGTCAGCCGCTCGAGATTTTTGACCCCGGCGTCTTTCAGCGGGGCCGTAACTTGTTCCTGCTTGTTTAAACTTCGCAAGGTTGCTCGAACTGGCAAATTCTGGGCGAGCAGTTGCGCGATGAGGTGTAAGGCGAGAAACCCGTTCCCGCCGGTGACTAAAACTGGACTGATCATAAACATTTCCTTCTTCTGTTGTCTTTAGTGACTACTTAAGCTATGGTCGAAGCATAAACCCTAGAGCGTACTCTAGGGCAAGCAAAAGAGGAAAGAATATTGACCTATACAATCAAAGAAGTCGCCGAGAAAACCGGTCTGAGCATCTACACCCTCCGTTTCTATGATAAGTCAGGCCTGTTGCCGTTTGTTGCTCGCAACACTTCAGGCTACCGCGAATTTACCGATGGGGACCTGCAGCTGCTACACACGATCTGCTGTCTAAAGAATACCGAGATGAAAATTGCGGATATCCGGACCTACATTACCTACGTCATGCAAGGCCCCAACACGGTCAAGCAGCGTCAAGCGCTCCTTGCCAAGCACCGCGAAAAAGTCGTCGCCAAGCAAGCGCAACTGGCACAAAATCTGCAGGAGATCGACTATAAACTGAACATGTATAGCTCACCTGACGCAATCGCTCAGGTTAAAGATGAACTGCGACTGGCAAAAGCCGACAAGCGGCAAGCCGGTTTATCTGATCCGTATCCGATATCTCAGTAAACATACGACAGACAACCTTCATTCGAGAACGCTATCTCTCTGCTTAAAAAATCGGGAGCTGACTCATGACAGAACCGCTCGCATAGGAGGCTGCTCAATGATACTCGTGATTGATACTGAATCCACCGACGCCTACAACCACCTCAATGGAATCCTACTAATCGCCATCCTCGGAATACCGAGGATTTTTTTGCGGAACGAAACCGCTTGAACTCCTACCGATGGGCAACCGAAAAAAGTACATCTTATTTGTTGCCTATCGACTCAAATAATCCAGCGCCACTCCAACTAGAATGGGACCTCACAGATCTGCGTAAACTGATGGACGGATATGCAATAGTTCATCAACGTCAGAATCTTACGAAACAAAAATGCCCTATCCCCAGTTGAATACCGGAAGCAAGCCAAAGTTGCTTAGTTCAAAACCTAAACTTTCTGTTGTGAATCAGATGTCCGCAGATTTTTACCATCGTCCCAACCACTGAATGATACGCGACACGATCTCCGCCGGCATCAGGTCGTCCGTGCCCACGACTAGGTCTGCCAATTCGTAGTAGCGCGGGTCGCGCTGGGCCTGCAGATCGGCCAACTCGGCTTAGCCGAGTTGCTTTGCATGATCGCCGTCCACATGGTCGGGTCGCTGGCCGCGATCCGCGTCGGGTCGCCGAACCCACCGGCGGCAGATAACACGTTACGTAGCGCCATGATCTGGCCGGCGTGGCGTTGCCGTTCACCAAAAAGTAGCGCGCTTCAGCAAACAAGCCCGCGCGGCCGGCCTTGACGCCAGCCTTTTCAGAGCCCGCCATTGGATGGCCGCCAACGAAGGTGACCCCGGCAGCCATCACCATAAAGATTGGAGATATGCTACCCTAGTTCAACCACCACTACCCAAGTTAGTAATAAACTTTTGGGTCAGTTTTGAAATATGCTCTTTCTTCCAAATAGCAGCCTCCTTGATTGTAACTTGTGGCTTTCTCAACGGATAGTAATCAATTGCACTGTTTAAAGTATCTGTAAAGCTTCCCGGGACAAGTGCAATTCCCAATCCGCTAGCCACTAATCCAAGCAGTGCTAGATCTGTATCGGCTTCTTGAATAATCGTCGGGGTAAAACCGCTATTATGGCAAACGGTAATCAGTTGATCATAAGAATAAGGCCGTCTTTCTCGTGAATAGGTGATGAATGGCATTGAACTCAACGAACTTAAATGACCATTATTATCAATTTGTAATTTGGAATCTTTAGCAACTGCAATCACAGCCGGATCAGAATAGATAAATTTGTGATCTAAATTTTTAAATGATTTATCATAATAAGCCACGATGCCAACATCGGTTTCTCCGTTATTGACTGCATATTCTAGTGCAGGCGAGTCCATTTCAAATAATTCAAGTTTGACTTCCGGAAATTTTGAGCGAAATGAAGAGATGATATTGGGCATGACGTTGTGTAATCCCATGCTATTATACGCAATGCGCAGGATTCCAGCTTGGCCATTGGCTACCGCTAATCCTTCCTGGACGCCTTGTTCAATTAAGCCCAGTGATTGCGTAATTTTAGTTTTAAAAACGCTTCCTGCTGGCGTTAATTTAACTGAGCGTGTGGTTCGTTCAAATAATTTAAAGCCTAATTCCGCTTCCAATTTCTTAATCTGAAAACTCAAGGGTTGTTCTGAAATATGCAATGCTTCTGCGGCCTTACGAAAATGCAAAAAACGTGCCAACGTTAAAAAGTAGTTCAATTGTCTTAATTCCATTGCAGTTGGTCCTTTCAACTTATTACCAATGGTTTACGTGTTAAATGACACGAAACAAGTGTTATACGTTTTATAATAATACCTCTATACTGTGAATGTGTCAGCATACTGATACAACAAGAAAACGACGTCATTCGTTGTAAATTTGAGTCGCCGTAGTCGTCTATCCAGCGATTTACTGTGAAATATTGGCTTTGAATGTCGTGTCATCGGCTACTGGCGCAAATTTAAACGCCAATGATGGCGTTTTCTATTATTTTTTGGGAGGTCAGGTCGTAGAAATGAGAACTAAAAACAAATGGTTACAGCCGATTACGTTCTGGGCAGGGTTAGGCGCCGTTTTTGTCGTGATACAGTTGTATTGTTATTTAAGGTGGATCTTTTCTGATAATTTTAAACCAGTTACTCCTGGGGTTCATGGTGTCCCAGCATTCTCACACATGACGATTATCGCTTTTGAAGCAATCAGCATGATTGGTCTTGTCATTGCAATTATTTGGTTCATTCGAGGAATTAAAAAAACAGGCAAGATTGACACCGTCCGCCTGCTGATGATTGGTTGGCTGTCCGCCTACTGGTTAGATCCCTTTCTTAATTATTTGAAGCCCATGTTCACCTACAACACATCGTTGGTGAATTTTGGGAGTTGGGCGAACTACATTCCTGGGTACGTGGCTCAGAATGGCGAGAAAATTGCCGAACCGCTTTTGGTAAATCCGGCAAATTATTTTATGACTTTTACAATCACGACGATGGCCGTTGTTTGGACCATGAAAAAAGTTAAAGAAAAGTTTCCCAATGTCAAACTTTGGGTTCAGATCTTAAGTGGTTTCCCAGCGGTTTGGATCGTCAACAGTATCCTAGATGCTGTTGCGACTAGATATCTCAATTTTGATGCTTGGTTGATCACTAACCATACTTTGTCTTTATGGGGTGGAAAATTTTATCAATTCCCCATCAGCGAATTTATTACATTCCCATTGATTTTTATAGCGGGTGCGCTATTGGTTTATTATCAAGACGAGAATGGCCATACAGCAGTCGAAAAAGGTTATGACCAACTTGACGTGGCTGATTGGAAAATTACCATTTTACGAATCCTAGCCGTAATTGCGTTTGTAAACCTACTTAATTGGTCTTATACAGCCTTATCAGGGCTAATCGCATTGGGCGGCGATTCATGGCCAGCATATGTGCCCAATTGGATTAGTGACCATCAAATTCCATTTTTGAAATAGCGAAATCGGGCAGCAATGATCTGGTTTACGTTTGTTCAATTGTTGCTCAACAATCCGACGTCAAGTAGCGTTTCGAAGATTATCCATGGTTCAACCTATTATTATTCTAAAGTGTTTTAGACCAGTTCTTGAATCAAATATATCCTTAACACTGCGGCAAATAAAGTTGGACTTATTTCGATAATCTTGTGGCGAATTTGGATGTAAATTACCACAAAGATAATCGTTCAGTCCGTCAGAGTTATTGTCATTGTACGAAAACATAGAAGCCAGAACCGACGCATAGTTCACGTCAGTTCTGGCTTCTTTTGGACAAAATCAAACCTGAATTATATGTCAGATTTCAGATGCCTGATGATTTTTACTGTCGTCTCAGCCACGTATCAATCTGCGACACGATCTTCGCCGGCGTCAAGTCGTCTGTGCTCACGACCAGGTCTGCCAGCTCGTGGTAACGCGGGTCGCGTTGGGCCTGCAGATCGACCAACCCGGCTTGACCGAGTTGCTTGACCAGCGGGCGGTTGGCGTCGCCGCCGATTCGGCGCAGGATCGTCTGCGGGCTGGCTTCAAGCAGCACCACCGGCGTCGGGTGAGCCTTGAGCAGATCGAAATTTGCCGGCTGCATCGGGGTGCCGCCGCCAGTCGACAAGATGCCGCCTGCTTCAAGCGCTGAAATCAGCGTCTCGTGTTCGAGCTGGCGAAAGCCTGCCTCGCCGCGTGCGGCAAAGATCTCTGGGATCGTCTGGCCGGCGGCAGCGACGATCAGATCGTCGAGATCGCGGTGCTGACAGCCGAGCCGTCTGGCGAGTGCTTGGCCAACGGTGGTCTTACCGGCACCCATAAACCCTACTAAAATCACTGCCATGGCTATACCTCCAGATCAGAATCGATGCTTTTGCGAACGCGTTGGGCAGCGGCAAAAAAGTCGTGCAACGCAGCCGGGTCGCGCGTGGCGACCAAGTCGCGCGCGTGCTGGAGTTCGGCGATATAATCGTCGAGCTCGCCGGTGATGACATCCGTGTTGCTTTGCATGATTGCCGTCCACATGGTCGGGTCGCTGGCCGCGATCCGGGTCGTATCGCGGAAACCACCGGCGGCAAACTTCAACGTCTCGGGCTTATCCGCCAACCCTTTGGCCGCGGCCAGTGCCAACGCGGCGGCGGCGACATGCGGCACATGCGAGATGTGGCCGACAAGCCGATCGTGTTCCGTCGCGGAAAGCTCTTCGAAATATGCCCCGGCAGCAGATAACACGTTGCGCAACGCCATGATCTGTTCCGGCGTGGCGTTGCCGTTCACCAAAAAGTAGCGCGCTTCAGCGAACAACCCCGCGCGGCCGGCCTTGACGCCAGACTTTTCAGAGCCTGCCATCGGGTGCCCGCCAACGAAGGTGACGCCGGCAGCCATCAACGGCTTAGCGGCGGCCATCACCATCGTCTTGGCGCTGCCGGTGTCGGTGACGATCACGCCGGCTTTGAGCTTCGTGGTCGCCAGCGTTTTGAGATCGGCAACGATCTGCGTGACCGGCGTCGCCAAAATGATCACTTCAGCGTCGCCGGCGTCTGCCCAGCCGCTGGCGACTTCATCGACCACCTTGTGATCTCCGGCCCAAGCCAGGCTGTCAGGGTTGGCATCAAAGCCGACCACATGCACATCCCCGCGGCGCTGACGGATCGCCCGCGCCAGGCTTGAGCCGATCAACCCGAGGCCTTGAATAAATACTGTCGTCATGATTACTCCCCCAATAGCGTCTGCAAGTCAGCGAAGAATTGCGGATAAGAAACACCCACGGCATCGGCGTCTGCCAGCGTCAGCGGTGCTTTCACCAACAAAGCGGCCAGCCCCAGCATCATCCCGATGCGGTGGTCGCCGTGGCTGTCGAGGTGGCTGTCTTTGGTCTGCCAAGGCGTGCGGCCGTCGATCACGAAGCCGTCTGGCAGCTCTGAGATGTTGACGCCGAGCTTGCCCAACTCTTCTGCGACACAGGCGATCCGGTCGGTTTCTTTGACCCGCAACTCTTCGGCGCCGGTGATCCGGCTGATACCATCGGCCTGCGCTGCCAAAAGGGCCACCAGTGGCAATTCGTCGATGATCGCCGGGATCTGTTCGGCACCGAGTTCGATCGGATGCAACTTCGCGCTACGGACGCGAATGTTCCCGACCGCTTCACCGGCGCTTGTGCGCGCGTCGACCTCGACGTTGCCGCCCATGGCGATCAACACATCGAGCAACCCGCGGCGTGTCGGGTTCAGCCCGACGTTTTCCAGCGTAATATCAGACCCTGGCAGTAATGTCGCCCCAACCATGAAAAACGCGGCGGACGACATGTCGCCTGGCACCTGGATTTCTTGGGCATGGAGCGTTTCGGTTGGGTTAACCGTAATCGTCATTTTATCTTCAGATACGCTCAGATCTGCGCCAAACGCCTGCAACATGTTCTCGGTGTGGTCGCGCGTTGGCAAAAGCTCGTGCACGATAGTGGTGCCTGTGGCCTGCAAGCCGGCAAAAATCAGCGCGGACTTCACCTGGGCGCTGGCAACTTGCAACTGGATGTCAGCACCGTGTAGCTTGGTGCCATGAACCGTCGCTGGCAGATGGCCGTCTTCCGTGTCGATCTTCGCGCCCATCAGCGCCAGCGGTTCAGACACGCGTTTCATTGGCCGCTTGGACAACGAGTCATCACCGACCAGACCCGTGGCAAACGGCTGCCCTGCCAGCAGACCCATCATCAGGCGCGTCGTGGTGCCAGAATTGTTCATGGCCAAGGCGTTGGCCGGCTTTTTCAGGCCGTGCATGCCGACGCCATAGACAATGACTTCGGTGCCAGTGCGCTGGATCGATACCCCGAGGTCGCGAAACGCCTGTTGCGTGGAGATACAGTCGCGCGACGTCAAGAAGTTATGTATCACCGTCTGCCCTTCAGCGAGACTCCCGATCATAATCGCGCGGTGCGAGATACTCTTGTCCCCAGGCACCTGTAGCGACCCGGTCAAACCGTGCTGAACATTCGTCGTCAATTCCTTATCCATTCCTACACCTCATGAGTTAGTTCGAGCCAAATTGATAACTCGATTTTATTCTTACGTTTTAGTTTTGATCTTAATGCCGGCAGTTAGGTTCCGCTGGGCGGGACTGGCGACCGGAGTAGAGGGTGTGGCGCCGGCTACAAACCGCATCAAGCTCCACAAAGCAACGCGATCGCGTATAAGTCAACTCGGTCACGCACGGCTTTGCCGCACGCACCCAAGTTACCTTATACACATCGCTAAAACCGCTTTGTTCCGCTCTTGTCGTAGCTTTTCGCCTAACTTTTGAGCCGCACAAAGCGTTGCTTCATGCGCGTCTCAAAAGTTGCGCGGACTGGCTTTGCCAGTCCCTCCACGCCTGAGCCCCGCCCAGCTCCACCTAACTGCCTCCATCCTGCGTACCTGGCGAGATAGATAGCCAGCTGAATTTTCAATCCTATTTTTCGCTATGCTGTACGTACCCTTTTAAAAAAATCACACCATACCCGATACATACCACCGGCGGCCGGCCTAAAACAAGTTAGAACTTGCGGAATTCTTCGCGATAGGCGGCGACTTGTTCTTGCATGCGGGCTAAGTTGGCATCATCGAAGGTGTCGCATAACGCACGGGCGAGTTCGAACGTGACGGCACTTTCGGCGACGATCGACGCCGGCACGATGGCGGTGGTGTCAGAGCGCTCGACGTTGGCCTTGCTGACTTCGTGAGTGTGGATGTCCACGCTTTGCAGCGGCTGGTACAGCGTCGGGATCGGCTTCATCGCCCCGCGAACAACCACCGGCATCCCATTGGTCATGCCGCCTTCAAAACCGCCGAGATGGTCGGTTAAGCGGGTATAGCCGTCTGCTTCGTGCCAGTCGATTTCATCCATCACTTCGGAACCGAAGCTTTGGGCGGCTTCAAAGCCATCCCCAATTTCCACGCCTTTGAACGCGTTGATGCCCATGACGGCACCGGCGATCTTGGCGTCGAGCTTTTGATCCCAGGCGGTGTAGCTGCCTAAGCCTGCCGGGACGCCGTTGGCAACGACGCGGACGATACCGCCCAGCGTGTTGCCGGCGCGGCGGGTCTCGTCGATCAACGCGTGGATGCGGTCAACTTCTTGGTCATCGAGCATCCGCATGTCGTTGGTCGTGATCGCCTTTTGGATCGCATCAACATCAAGCGGCTTTTCCGCCGGGCCGGCAACGCTGCCGACTTGGTCGACATAACCGACGATGCTGATGCCAACAGCGGCCAGCAATTGCTTGCAGACGGCGCCGATGGCTACGCGCATCGCAGTTTCGCGGGCGCTGGAGCGTTCCAAGACGTTGCGCATGTCGTGGTGGCCGTACTTCTGGCCGCCGACAAGATCTGCGTGACCCGGGCGCGGACGGGTGACCTGACGCAGGGTGTTTTGATCATTGGCTTCTGCCGTTGGGGACATGATCTCACCCCAATGCCCGTGGTCGCGGTTGGTGACGACCATGGCGATCGGGCCGCCCATGGTGACGGCGTGGCGGACGCCGCCGACGAATTGAACGGTGTCGTGTTCGATCTTCTGGCGGCTGCCGCGGCCGTAGCCGCCTTGGCGCGCGGCCAAGGCCGCGTTGATGGCATCGATGTCCAGATGCAAGCCGGCGGGAACGCCGGTCAAAATGCCAGTGAGTTGCGGGCCGTGGGATTCCCCTGCTGTCATGTAATTCATAAATAACCTACGCTTTCTTTTGCTGGCCGCTGATACGGCCTTCTTGATAGTTTCGAGATTCTGCCATAATGGTGGTGAAAATGCGCCGGACGTGCGGGGCAAGCTCGTCGTCTGCCACGGCGTCGGCAACGTGATCGAGCACCTGAGCTTCGCGATCCGCGTTCAACACCGGCACCGCCGCGGACTTTTTGAGTTCGGCGATGTGTTCAACGGTGGCAAAGCGCGTCGCGATCAGCTTGGCGATCTGCGCGTCGATCTGGTTGATCTGTTCGCGTTCTTCAGCTAAACCTGCTTGTGCGCGTTGCCACGCTGCGATATCTTCAACATTTTCTAATTCCATGAGGCGACCTCCTGAGATCGAGTGACGGGTTGGTGCAAAGCGACGCGAGCGACGGCGACTAAGGTCAAGCCCAACGCGGCGACGACTAGGTCAGCGCGCAAGGCAGCGGCCAGGTTGACGTTTTTGGACAACCAGCCGGTGATCAAGGGAACGGAAAATGTGGCCAGGCTCCCGAAATTCATGAAGATCCCAGTAATCATCCCCTTGATGTTCGGGTAGAGTTCCAAAAACATCGTCAACCCGACTTGCATGCCGCCACCGGCAGCTGACAGGCCAAAGACAAATGACGCGACCATGCCGACCATCGGCGTTTGCACCATGCAAACCGCCGCCAGCGACAACAGGCCTAAGGTGTTCAGCGTCAACAACACGATGCCTTCAGGAGCTTGACGCCGCAACAAAGCGAAGATCACCAAGACCCCTGTGATCGAGCCGATCGAGTAGCTGGATAACATCAAGTGCGCGTTCATGTTCGTGAAGTGCAAGACCTTGGTGGCGTACAGGCTGACCCACTGGGTGAACCAGATCATCAAGCCCATGGACGTGTAGCCGTACATGGCCAACGCGATGGTTGCCACCCACCGCCGCAACGCACTGATGTGGCGTGCTTGCGCGACTTGGGCTGCGGTTTTGTGAACGATAGCCGGGAAGCGTAGCGGCTGTACCAACACGATGTTGATGACTAGCAGCACTGCCCCTAACGCAAACGACCAGCCGTACCAACCGCCGACACCTTCATTGTACGCCACCAGGATCGGCAAGACGAACTCGCCTAACGACATGGCGGCTTTGATCAAAACGTTGGACGCCTTGGACTTGCCACCGAGGTCGGCAAAGGTCGTGTAAGACCCGGCGTCAAAAGCCGAGTTGGCGGCGCCGGCACACATTGCCAAGATGTAGGCGATATGTAGATCATGGGTGAACATCATGCCGGCAAAGAACACGAGGTACAACACCATGCCGATGTTGATGCAGGCTTTACGCCCCCATTTGTCTGCCAAGAAGCCGAACAAGAAGTAAGCCGGGAAGCGACCAAGCCCGACACCTGACAGAACCAAGCTGACGGTGGCAATTGGTGAATGCCAAGCGGCGCTTAACGCCTGCATGTTCTGGGCGATGATGATCAAGCCGATGCCGTGAACGATGTAATTAATGTACAGGCTCAGGGATAAGCGACGTTGCATGTTTTTGGTGAGAGATTCTTGCATAACAGACTCCTTTTGCGAGGGAAAACAAAAAGCCAACTAGATTGTCTAGTTGGCTTGAGGATACAGAATCATGCATCGGCTTGCTCGCTAGACTGAGTGTCTAACAGGCAAGCACAAAATGGGCTTGACCACCTTAGACACGGACGTGTGCGTCCGTGCCTGAGCACGGACACTACCTAAAGTAGTAAAAGCCATAATAGTAAGCTGCAACTGCGATGAGTTGTGATCTAACCATCATCATGATCTCCTTGCGTTTTATTAATTGTTTCTAATTAAAACACCATTTTTATGAAAGGTCAATAAGAACTTGTCATTAACATGCTGGTAATCCCTGTTACCACCTCAAATCACAATGCTCATGTGCGAAAACTATTACTGTCCTGTCAGGGGCTTTTCATCCCCGCTTGTTATCCTAAAGTCATCCCACTGACAAGGAGTCCTTCCATGAAAACATCAAAGAAGTCAGCCCTCGTTCTCTTAGTCGGCCTGCTACTTCTTGGCGCCGGCCTGTATGGCTACCACGCCTTACACCGCCCCGCTCCCCAAGAAGCTGGCCACACGATTATCTATGACAAAAACAGCAAGAAAGTCGGCGAGCTCACGGCACCAGTCGATGACGCGAAAGCAGGACCGATTGCGAAATCCGCGGCTAGCGACCAACAACACTAGCGGCGTCTACGCAACACGAAAACCCGACGATCTGTAAAAAGATCGCCGGGCTTTCGTTTATCATGTATGTCTGAAACCAGCTGGCATCAATAACGTTGCGGTTATCCCACTGGCCATTGCAGCTCAAAGCTCATTGGCGATCGCAGATAATAATTTGGTATTGGTCGCGATCACAGTGTCATAATCCACCAGATCCGGATGTTGAAACCAGTAAACGTAGCTGTCGACGGCGCCACTGGCGACCAGATGCAGCAACAAGCGCTGGCGTCCAGTCGCTTCGCCTGGAATGAGCTGAGCGGCGAAGGTTTCTTCTAACATCGTCTTCAGCGCCGTGATCAAATCGGCTTGCGGCATCTGGCGGCAGAGGTAACGGAAAAACGCGAAGTTAGCCATCAGAATTCGGTCGAACACTTTTAGTAGCCGTGTGGCATCCATTGTTCCATCAGCCAAAGATGTCTGGACCTGCAAGGCCATGTCCTCTTGGTAATCCTCAAAGACATCCGCAACGTGGTCGTAGTGCGTGTAAAAGGTTTTGCGGGTAATGTTGGCCTGGCGGCAAAGCGCGGCGACAGAAATTTTCTCGATCGGTGTCGTTTCCAGCATCGTGAACAAGGCCTGACGCAGTGCGGCTTTGGTTTTAATCACGCGAGCGTTCATCATTTCCCCCCTTCAATCGCATTAAGTAAACACTTTGACAACAAGGTGGCTCTTTTTTCTTTAGGTAAAGGCTATTCTAGTAAACAGCTTAACATAAGGAGTGGTTATTTTGTGGTCAGTGATTCAGGGATTATTTGGGACGTTCAACGGCGTCACCTACTCAGCGCACGATTTTGTCACGGCATTGAGTCCAAGTTCACCCCATTATCTTCAGGCGTTGGTTGTTGCCGGATTAACGTTTGCGATCGGGTTTATCGAATACATCTACAGCTTCGCGTTAGTGCGGCGAGAAGGCAAGTCGCCGTATAACATTTTGATGCATTCGTTTTATTTCGCCATCGACTCGATGGGGATCTTCGTTTTTGCCTTGGCATCGCATCAAAATGGCGGCTTCTGGGTCTTCACCGCGGCTTCTATCGCCGAAGTGGTGTGGACGTTGTTCGAGGTCTACAACCTAGTGATGGCAGTCTATGTGGAACGCGACGATGTTTGGGGTCCGGGGGTCTCGACCGGTTCTGCGTGGCTTCGAGTATTGGGGTGGCTGCTGGTGATGATCGTGGTCGTCAACTTGTTCCGCGTCTTCATGAATGACCCTGTCATGCTCAAATGGTATATCTTTACCAACATCTTGATGGGCATCATGCCCGGTTTGTATTGGGAAAAGCGCGGCACCAGACTTGGCGCCAGCTGGGGGTTGGCGATCGTGATCACGATCGGCACCATCAACTCGTTCACGTCGATCAACATGTGGACCAGCATCAGCTCGTACTTTAGCTTCCAGAACAACCCGTGGTTTTATGTCGTCGGGTTGGTTGCAATCTGCTTCTCCTTGCGGGCGTTTGTCGTGCTGGCACGGTTGCCCAAAAAGCCGAAGCGATTGAACGGCAAGAAAACCATTTGGTAATCACTAAATCAATCGTCCAATCATTGCAACGCGATGATTGGACGCTTTTTGTGACGTCGCAGAGATCAAATCAAAAAGCCTAGAAACATCGCCAAAGCGGTGTCTCTAGGCCAAACGATACCTCACGAATGAGCGCCAACGCGCACATGGGACTTGACCGGAATGATTTGAATGAAGCTGGTGCTCAACACCAACAGCCCGCCGATGATCTCGGCGATCCCGAAGTGGGTGTGGAAAAACGCAACCGCCACCACGGTTGCGACTAGCGGTTCGAAGACGTTGAGCATCCCCACCACTGTCGGGCTAACGGTCTTGAGACTCGCCAGATACAGCAGGTAAGCAAATAACGTGCCAAACAGCGTCACATAGCTGATGCCCAACGCGATCGGCGCCGTGATCACAGGCGCCGGCGTGAAGAACAAGATTGGCGATAACACGAGCCCGGCAAACAGCATCGCCCAAGCGATCACGACTTGCGCGGAAACCTGCTTTAACACATGGACCGGCAACAACGTGTAAAGCGCGGCGCCTAAGCCTGCCATGATGCCCCAAAACAACCCGCGCGGCGTCAGCGCCAGCTGGGTGAGCTGGCCGTGAGTGACCAGCAACAAGATCCCGGCAAAGGCAACGATCAGCGAGATCACATCGACGCGTTGTGGCAAGCGGCGGAAGCGCAAGGCCAGATACACCACGATAAACAGCGGCCCGAGATACTGCAACACCGTGGTCGTCGGGGCGTTAGACGTCGCCACCGCGCTGAAATACGAAAACTGCGACACGACCACGCCGCCCAGGCCAAAGCCAAACGCCTGTAGCAACAACTTCGGGCGCCGCAACAGCCCCAACGTCTCTTGCCGCCTGGTCGCCAGACACCACAACATCAACAAGCACCCGGCGCCGAGCAACCGCACCGCGACCAGCCAATCCGGCCGCAAATGCTGCGCGTCAAACAACCACTGCGCGATATTCCCTGAGACTCCCCACAAAACCGGCCCTAAAATGGCACACCATAACCCACGACTCCGCGCTGACATAGACTTCTCCTCCACAAACAAAACTGGCCCTATCGTAACACGGATAGGACCAGTCATCATGATTATTTTGATATTTGCGGGAACTTAAGGAAAACTTGCGCCTTCTGAAAAAAACGTCAGTGTACCGATTCCGGTAGTTTTTCCGGTTGATACGCCGCCGTCACCTTGTCCAGCAAGCCAATCAGCTGTTCCTGCTCATCTGGCGTCAGGTTGGCTACCATCTGATTTTCGATGCTATCGTAATCTTTGGTGAAGCCGGCAACCAGTGCCTGACCTTTGGGCGTCAGGAAGATCTGCTTGGTGCGCCCGCTGGCTTCTGGGACCTTGCGCACAATATAACCGTCGCGCTCGAGGATGTGCAGCAGGTTAGAGACGCTGGCCGAACGGCGCTGGAAGGCGTCAGCGAGTTCACGTTGGATGATGCCGGGGTGTTGGTGGATCTCGCTGAGCACGCGAGCTTGTTGCGGGGTGACGCCCACTTTGGCGCTCATCCGCTCAAGCATGCGGCGCTGTTGCTGGATCATGATCAGGCGTAGCTGGTGGTTAATGATTTCGGCGTTCTTTTTCATCACGGTTCCTCCTGTCCAACAGTATACCAAAGTTGCCGCTGGATAGTAGGCCTTTTAGGCAGTCGCTTGGGCAGGTTCAAGCAGCGGTAGCCAGGCGTTGACGATCTGCTCGCGAGAAAAGGCGCGGGCACGTTGCTTGGCGCGCTTGGCGAAGTGTTCGCGCACAGCCGCTTCTTCACACATCATGTTCAGGTGGCGGCTGAAATCAGCCACGTCGGCCGGCGCCGTCAAGAAGCCGTAGCGGCCGCGCTGCAAGAATTCATCGGAGCCGGTGTTGCTCATGGCCACGATCGGTAGCCCCGCCGCCATAGCCTCCCCGATCACCAGCGGCATCCCTTCCCAGCGCGAGGTCGAGACAAAAATTGACGCGTTGCGGTAGTGTTCGCTGAGAGCTTCATCTTTAAGCGCGCCACGGTACACGATCTTATCGCGGACGCCAAGCTCATCCTGCAGGGTTTGGAACTCAGCGACGTCTTCCGGGGTGCCGTCGCCGGCGATGGCGATCTGCCAGCCCGGCGTCAGCGTCTGAGCGGCTTCCAGCAACAAGTCGATGCCTTTGTGTTGGATCGCGATGCGGCCGGTGAAGGCGATGGTTTTCTGGCTGAGATCCGACTGGGCCGGGATGAGCGACAGCGGATTGTAGATCTTGGTGATGTTGGGATTGTAGCACGAATAGGCATTGCGGTCTGCGTCGGTCAACACGACCAGCTCGTCGACGGCCCGCAAGCCCGCGATGAATTCCGCCTGCATGTGCCCATAATAGTCGTTCATATAAGTATTGAAGTTGTTGTGCATCCAGCCAACCAAGCGTGCGCTCGGGCAGTTGGCCTTGAGCAACGGGGCAAAACTCGTCAACAACCCCGCAGGCAAGATCACGGTGTCGATGTCACGGGCGTTGATCTGGGTGATGAGATCGGCGATCTGGTCGCGATAGACCTGATAGGGATGGGCCCCGAAGAAATTCGCACAGTCTCCTGAAGCCGCGGGCTTGGCCACGAGCAGCGGCGCGTCGAGTTCAAAAAAAGGGGCGGTTTCTGCCAGCGAATAATACCACAATTCAATCTCTGGATGGGCCGCCATCGCGTTGCCTAACACAGTCGAGGCGCGTTTGACGCCATCCATCTCAACGTTTTCCAATGTCATTAATACCCGCATACGAATCCCTCCTGATTGTTAGTGATCTATCTTTTGTGTATAGTTAGTATTCTATCTGTTAGGTATCTAATTGTCAAATCACTAGCATTCAGCATATTCATCGACAGCAAAAAACGAGCACCCACCGGCCGTCGTTGGCTCGTTGGTTGCTCGTTTGAATCGGCGATATGCCCTATTCTTGTTGGTTGATCAGGCCATCCAGATACCACGCGCTGGCCAGCATCTCTTGGCAGTCCCACTGATCGGCGAGGTTGATCTCGTAGATCGACGTGGCATTACTGTTCATGGCGTGGATGACCCGCTTCCAGTTGATCGCGCCTTGGCCTAGAACCAAGCTGTCGTGGCGCTGCCCCAGCGAATCCACCAAGTGATAATGGCGAACGAATGGCCGCAGGTGCCGCATCGACGCAATCAGCTTGTTGTTGTCGCCGTGGCAGTAGATGAACGCGTGGCTGACGTCGTAGGCCAGCGGCAGTTGCAGTTGCAAGATCTGGTCTTCAAACGCTGGGTCACCGTATGCAAACACCGGCAACAGGCTGTTTTCAAAAACGACATTGTCTGGCGCACTGGCGGTGAACTCGGTCATGCGCCCGAGCACGACTTTTTGCGCCGTGGCGAGATCCGGCCAATCGTCAGCGAAATTGTGTTCGCCGGGATGCAGGCCGTAGCCGCCGTGGATCAAGGCCACTGCCCCCACTTGTTGCGCATAGCTGATCAGTTGCTTGGAGCTGTTCATCAGGAAATCATACAGTCCGGGATACGCCAGCTTGTTGACGCACAACTCCATGCGCAGGCCGCGCCATTTCATCGGGTGATGGAACACCACATGCGGGACGACGGCCTGGACCTTCGCGACCATCTGTTCAAAATGCGCCCAACCGGCCGGCGTGAAGTCGGCTTCGGTCATGTGGAATTCGAACACGTCTGGGTGGTGCTGCAGACGATTATCGATCTGTTCTTCATTGGTACTGGCTTTCAATCCAAGTTGCATGACACCACCTACTTTCTTGTTTGTATTGTGTTTGGGTTGTGCTTGGGATCCGGTAAAGCGCGGCTGGGGGCCGCTGCGGCGGAAAACGGCTGGAACGGTGCGGGCAGGGCGTCGGTGAGTGAGATGAGTACCTACTTTGTAAGTTATCCGGAACGATAAGTATGTGGCAAACCGTTCTGGGCTTGGCCCCGACCTAAATGGCTAGGCTACCCGATCCGCTAAAACCGCTTTGCTTCGCTCTGGGTTTTCTCGTCGAGCTACACAAAGCAACGTGCTTGCGTATAAGGAATCTTGGTCACGCACCGGCGCTGCCGGTACGCACCCAAGCTTCCTTATACACAGCACTAAAACCGCTTTGCTTCGCTCTGGTTAACTTGGTAACCTCTTCATCATCCGTCTTAGCCGAGTGCGGTCGATCAGGCGGACACCAAGATCGTCTGCCAGTTCTTGGGCGGAGTCGGAAAACTCGCTGTTGGTAATGACGGCGGCTTCATCTAGTTTGTAGAAGTTATGGCCGGTCCAGACCTCCTGCACGGCCTTATTGCCCACGAAACCAGTATACCGCTTGCACTGAAATCCGCACGTTTTTCCTTTTTTCGTGGCGATGATGTCGATGCCTTGGTCGCCGCTGGCCTGCGTGACCTGCACGCGCTTGTAGCCGTTGCGGCGCAACAAATAGCCGCAGAAGTGTTCGAACTCTTCGCCTTCCATCGCGTCGACAGACTCCATCTGCAAGTCGCGATATTGAAAATGATGCCGGTAGATCCAAATGGCGTTGACCACCACCCACAAGCTGATCAGGATGAAAGCCGCCGGATCCAGGTGATTTTTCCAAGTCCTGTCGCAGAAACCGCGTAGCCAAAACGAATACCCCAGCGCGACGACAAACCCGGCCGTCAATGCCCAATAGGCGCGGTGTAATAATGAATGAATCATGTCGTTTCCCCTTTTATTCTTATGTCTCAAGCGTAACAGAAGATTTACACCGATGCCTAGGGCTTTTGACCCAAAATAGATTGATTCTCGGGCAAAAATTCGGTACGCTAAAAGTATTAATGAGAGGAAGCGGTTGCATGTCAGTAGAATCAAAACTTTTTGCGCGGATCCAAGGAGAACCCATCACCCAGTATAGCCTGGTCAATTCAAATCAGATGGCGGTGCGGCTGATCACCTTTGGCGCGCGGGTGCAACAATTGCGCCTCCCTAACGCCGACGCCTTCGACCCAAACTTGATCGTCGGCTTTGTCACCATTCAAGATTATCTCAACCAACCGGAACCTTATGGCGCCTTGCTGGGACCAGACTACGCCAACCACGAGCGCGCGGACTGGCAGAATTGGAACTGGGACGCGACGGTTGGCGACAACGCCGTCACCATGACGCTGACTTTGCCGGAAGCCGCCGATGGTCGCCCCGGCACGCAACAAGTCACGATTACCCACACGCTGGATGATGACAACTGCTGGCAACAGCACCTGCTCATCCAAAGCGACACCCCGATGGCGATCCGCCCGGCACAAAACCTGGCCTACATGCTTACCGGCGACCCGGCGCGCACGATCGACCATCAAAAGCTGACCATCGACGGGGTCACGGCATCCCCGCAACCGCAAACCACAACAACGACCCAAGCGCGGCTTGAAGACGAAGACTGGCAGCTCACCCTGTCCACGGACGCAGCGGGACTAACAGTATCGACTTATGATCATATCGACACAACGACCAACTTCAACGGCATCCAAGGCCATCCCCACGCCGCCGTCGGCCTCCGCCCGCTGGTAACGGCTGACGATCAAAGCATTCAAATCGACAGCGAGCACCCGTACGAGCAGACGACGACGGTAATTCTACAGAGCGGAGAGGCGCGCAGTTAGTGGGTCGGGTAGCCTAGCGATTGTGCTTGGGGTGGGTTTGGCCCCGAGTGCAATTGCGTAGCTAGCCGCACCCGCGTTGCGCCTCGCAGCTTGACTATGAATAAAGCGGAGAGGCACGCAGTTAGGCGGATCGGGCAGCGCAACCACAGAGCAGCGTAATCCCAGTTGCAACAGCCATTTCGCCAGATTTAAAAGGCCACCATCTCTTATCAGAAATGGTGGCCTTTTAATATATACCCATGTTGAAAAAAACACCCTCAGGCTTCCGCAGAAGCCCAAGGGTGCTGGTGAATTAATTAGTTGATTTGGGTGGTTGCGAGAACTTCGCTGTACTTGTTGATCGCATAACCGACGCGGGTGCGGGTTTGGCCGTTCTTCACTTCGGTAGCGGTAACGTGGTTGGCACCGTCTTGAATGTCAACGGTGTAGCTGGAGACACCGGCTGGCAGGTCACTCTTGTCGATGACAAGTTGTTGACCCTTAAGCGTGTAATTGACCTTCATCAGCGGGGCATCGGTGTTGAACAGATCAGCGACACGAACTTGGGTCGTCTGGTCGCTCACGCCGACAAAGCTCAGCGTATCAGGGCCAGATTGCTGACCGCTGCTCGTGATATGAACGTACGCAGATTGTGAATAGAAATCATCGTTTGCGATTTGAGCAGCCGCATCGCCGGTCTTGCCGCCGTTAGCTGAAACGGTGACGAAACTTGCCAGTGCGACGAACGCAGCGACAGCGATAATGGACAAGATTGCAGTAAGCTTCTTCATTTTGGTGTATCCCCCTGTGTGAATGTCATTGTGTCTTCTGTATTACATCTCTTCTACATTTATGTATCATACACGCTTTTTTAAATTTGTCTAGTGTTTGTTGACCGGTTTCCTGAAAAAATTGAATTTTTCATGAAACTCCAATAATGGCAAGGCTTACAAAGCATTTTGCTCGCTTTTGAAACCTTATGAACAATACTTCAAGTAACCGCTTGCTGTTTTTCTTGTATCAAAATACTGTACTATCTGTGGCTGAAAATATGCATGAAAATTATCGGCAAAACTGAGCAGCAACCATTTTTGTTGGCAATCTGACGCCAACGTGGGCCACTAACCTTGTCACCGTGTCGTTATCTAAAGGAGGATTCTGATGATCGAGCTGACCTTTAACTCCAGCTTCGCCGCGACACTACGCAATTACGGCGAGCGAGATGTGATCGCGTTGCCGCCGGATCTGCAATTTGGTGATCTGCGCCGGCTGAGCGGCACGTCGAGCGACTTTTATGCATTCAAGGCCGTCCACTTTGATTTGGGCAGGCCCCGAAGCATCACGGCAGACGCGGTCGCGCAAACCGACGCTCAAAGCCTGGCAGCGTTCCAGCTAGCGGTGGCGGCCGGTGCCGCGTTGCGTCTGTGGTGTGGACCGATGTGCCAGACGACGTCATCGGTCTGACTTGGCTGGCGACACAGCTGGCAGAAACCACGATCACATGGACTCAGGTCCACATCTCAACCGCCCTGCCGCGCCACACCACCGGTGCCAACGGCGAGCTGTACACGATTTCTGGTTTGGGCGGCATCGATCCCGACTGGCTGCCGGAACTGGCGGCGACCACCACTCCGCTGACGCAAGCTGACTTGCGCGGGTATCGGTATGGTTGGCAAGCGTTGATCGATACCAACAGCGCGCTGCGAGTGGCGGTCAACGGCCAGCTGCTCAGTGTGCCTGCAAGCTTCCACGACTGGGCGCTGCGCGAACACATGTCAACAGTACCCAAGACGTTCCCCCAACGGGTCCACCTGATTGGAATGCTGATGGGCGACTACCCAGTTGGGGTGCCGGACTGGTGGTGGGATGCGCGAATCGACGCCTTAAGTGCAAACAAAAACCGCCCATAATCATAGGCGGCTTTGCTTTGTTTATTTAGCGGCTGGCTTCTTGGTTTCGCCTTTGAGTTTCTCGGCGAGGTTCAAGATGTAAGGCCGCAATTGGTCTTTGACTTCGGGATGCGTCAGGCCATATTCGATCGTGGTTTGGACGAAACCGAACTTATTGCCAACATCGAAGCGTTCGCCTGTGAACTCATGGGCGAAAACGCGCTGGGTCTGGTTCAGCTTATCGATGGCGTCAGTCAGCTGGATCTCGTTGCCCTTGCCCGGCTTTTGGTTGTCCAAGATATCGAAGATCTCAGGCGTCAGCAGGTAGCGACCGATGATCGCCAAGTCAGAAGGTGCATCTTCCACGGCAGGCTTTTCGACGAATTTTTTCACGTTGAAAAGACCTGGTTGCACTTCTGATTCTGGATCGATGACCCCATACGCAGACACTTCGTCGTGGGGAACCTTCTTAACGGCGAGAATGGAGGCATGTGTCTGATTGTACGCATCGATCAACTGTTGTGTCAGTGGGACCTTGTCTTGCATCAAGTCGTCGCCAAGCATGACCACGAACGGTTCGTCGGCGATGAAGGACTTGGCCAAGCGCACCGCATCTCCCAAACCGTTAGGATAAGGCTGCCGCACGAAGAACAAGTTGACCCCGATATCGGTGGTTTCATGGACCAGCTTCAACAGCTTGGTCTTGCCCTTGGATTCGAGGTTTTGTTCCAATTCAGGCGCGGAGTCGAAGTGGTCTTCGATCGAGCGCTTGGACTTGCCTTCCACGATCAAAATGTCTTCGATGCCGGAAGCCTTGGCTTCTTCAACGATGAACTGAATCGTCGGCTTATCGACAATCGGTAACATTTCCTTAGCGAGTGCTTTAGTCGCCGGCAGGAAACGGGTGCCGAGGCCGGCAGCTGGAATTACCGCTTTGCGTACTTTCAATGTCTTATTCCTCCTCAGATGATTACTTCCATTATACTAGAAAGCGCCTTAGCATGGTAAGAATTGGCCTAAAATAGCCCAATTTTTCACGAATTTCTGGTATGATTGAGGTATCAAGCCTCGGGGGAATCATTCAATGAAAAAATTCGGATTCGTTGCCGGCACTTTGGTGGCAATCATCGCGGTTGTCGCCATCGTTTTCTTAGGCCGGCAACACCAAGCTGACATTTTGCGCGAGCAAGAGGCGTCACACGCATCGCTGGTCGCCAAGCAAGCCACCAGTTCCACGGCAACCACCAGCACCACCGACCACAAAGCATCATCTAGCAAGACAGCCAAGCAAGGAAAACGCTTCAAATACGTCGCACTTGGTGACAGTCTAGCCGCTGGCGACTATACCACCAAAGAAGACCGCGCTTATCAATACGAGATTACGCGCTATCTGAAAAACGACCTGGGCTTCAAGCCTACGCTTGACGGCTACTGGCAAGCCGGCGGCACCATCGCCAGCATTGCCACCCCTAACTACGACAGCATCGTGGCGATGAATCCAGATCTGATCACCATCGAACTGGGCACTAATGAACAAGACCCCAACAATGCGGATTATGCCCGCTCGGTCACATTCAAGACCAATCTCGCTGGCTTGGTAGCCAAGTTACAAGACGACCTGCCCAACACCAAGATCATCTTGTTGACGACTTGGCAAACCGAAACCAGTGCGGCCTATGACAAGGTCATCAAGAGCGTCGGTAAGAAAGCCGCAGTGCCGGTGGTCGACATCTCTAAAGTTTGGGAGAATCCTAAAAACATCTCCCAGCAAGGTGATACGAGCTGGACCGGTACCGGCGATGGCTACCATCCTAACGATGCCGGCAACAAGGCAATCGCCAAGCTAGTCGAAAAGCAACTTGATCAACTTTATCAATAAGCTTGATTACAATGCAAAACCGCCGGTGCCGCCAACTTGAAAAGAGTTGGTGGCACCGGCGGTTTTTGCGTTTTATTGCGGCTTGTTAACGGCAGCCACCCGCGCTTCACGCGCCAGGTTGGCTTCTGGATAATGGTTGGACAACTTGCGTGCAGGCACGCCGGCCCAAACCGTGTACGGTTCTGTGATATCTTTGACGACCACCGCTCCGGCGCCGACCGTGACGTGGTCACAGACCTTGACGCCGAGGACCTTGCTGTCGATAGTGAGCTCGACGTTGTCCCCGATTTCAGGAATCACGTCATGCGCCTGGCCGATCGTGACGCCGGCAGACAGTGACAGGTTCTTCCCGATCGTCGCGTTTTCGTTGATGATGATCTTCTGCAAGTGCCAGATCACCAACCCTTCCCTGATCACGTTCAACGGGATCTCCAAGCCATACCGGATGCTTCGGCGGTTGAAGTGCCACTTGTAATAAAAATAATGCAGCTTCGCCCAGAGACTTTCTTGGCGCTTGGCGTACCAGAACTCGGTGTGCCGCAACAAGACCTCAAAGCGCCAGATCCGCTCGCCAAAGCGATGATTGGGTTTGGCCGCGGCTTTGGCCAGCGCGGCGCGATCGCATGCCAGGTAGTATCGCAGATCCGCTTTAGTCGTTAATGGATGGTTCATGTCACGTCTCCTTTTCACATCGTCACAGGCAAAGCGTTCAATGCCGCAAGGCCCCGACAAGCCGCTTAAACGGCTGGACCAAGCTTCGAAATGCCCTGATCGTACGAAGATCCACATTTCCCATAAATCCTAACACTTGAAACCGTAAATCACCACGACAAAGCGCTCGTGTGTAAAGCTGGCGATAGGTCTGCTGAATGCGCTGCTTCATTTGTGGCGATAAGGACTGGGCAGAGCGCGTCGCCTCATCGACTGCCCAATAAAGAAGCTTCTGTTTGGCGGCGATCACGAGCGCCTGATCTTGCCTTTGGGTGAAAAACGCAATTTTTTCCAGACACAGATCCACATAATCAGCCGCCTTAGTATCAGTTAAGGCACTCTGCATAATGCTGCCATCACGCTGCACATAATGATACAGCGGCTCATCAATGACGGTGATGGCATCGAGATCATAAAATAACCGTGCGCTGATGAAATCGTCTTCGTAATGGCGCCCGACATCGTAGCGTACCGTGGCAAACACATCTTGCCGGTACAGCTTATTACAAGCGATCACATAATGGCCGCCATCTTCACGCCGTAACATTTCCGCGATCAAGTCTCGCCCTGAGATCAGGCGATCGGGTTTGACGTGGCAGATCTCGTAATCTTGCCATGCCTGCGTCGTGAGATAAAACGCACAGACGCTGACTTGAGTCTCCGGCCGTTGAAACGGCACCAGCAATTTGGCAATAAAATCAGGCGACAGGTAATCATCGCCATCGACAAAAGCCAGATAGTCCCCTGTGGCGTGTGCAATCCCGGCATTACGCGCGTCGGATAATCCGCCATTGGGCTTATCGACGACTCGCACGCGTTGATCCTTGATCGCATATTGGTTGCAAATTGATAAACTCTGGTCGCTCGACCCATCATTGACAACAACAACTTCGATTTCACGGTGTGTCTGCGCCAAGACACTATCCAAGCACCGTGGTAGGAAGTGCTCAACATTATAAACAGGCACAATGATCGATACTAGCAAAAACGCCTACCTCAATTCCTATTTTGTTAATGCTTAAACCGTTGGAGCTGTTTGTTGACCATGCCAACACTGTATTTGAACTCACGCGTGTGCATCGTTGCCAAAACAAACAACGCCAAAGCGACGATCTCGATTACGACGAGACCGAGGATCAACTCGGCAAAACTGATCCCACTAAAATGCTGGCCTAACTTCATGGCGGCGATCCCGCAAAGCGTGATGAAAACCTGATAAAACGCGTATCGAATCATATAGGGCCGGATCGACAGATGCAGGCCGTTGTGAAAAACGATCCACGGGTCCCAGACCACATTGATGATCAGATTGCTGCAGAGCGTCCCTAAGACGACCCCTAAAACGCCTAAATGTGCGATCAAGATGAATCCCAGCGACAGCACAAGGTTAATGACGGACTCAATAATGGCTTTATTGCGCGTTTCCCAGTAGAGACCCATACCGGAAATGAAGTTCAACGACGTGTACCGCGACTGGGTGATCGAAAAGTTCATCACAATGACGATCATCACCAGTGGCGAAAGCAGGTACTTAGGCCCCGCCCACATGTTGATGAAAATATTCATCCCAAAGGCCAACCCCACTGTGACAAACAGATTCATGAAGGCATTCAAATACTGCAACCGATAGATGACCGTTTCTTGCCACTTAACTGAAGTCGTCACATGCAGATTCCCGATACTGGCAATGAAGGCGCCAAGAACTTGTTGGATCAGGGAGTTGACCGCTTGAACGATCAACATATAATTTGAATATTTGGCGACAGAAACCAATCCAATAAAGGCAGACAGCAGCAAGTTATCTGACCCAAGCACGACGATCTCGGCGATCTTGCTGGCCAACGCGCCAATGACATTGCGCTTGATCCCGCCTTTCACCTCAGCGGTCAAGGCATAGTCGGCAGGCTCGGCTTTGAACACTTCGGGATACCGCCGATCTGTCATATGCGACAACTGCCAGTTGCTGACGACCGCCATCAGACCTTGGATCACCAGGAACCCGGTGAATGAATGAAAGACGAAGATGATGATGAACTGACTGATCTGTTGGATCGACTTGAACGTGAAGTCGTTCAACGTATTCAGGTAACCATTTTGCGTCGCCATGATGTAGGAACGCTTATGCGCGCTGAAATATGTGGCAACCATCGAAACGGCGTATAGCAAGAACCAAACGGCGATCTGGACCCCGGAAAAAACCGAATCTTTAATAAAAAAGTGAATAAATGGTGCCAAAACGACAGCAGCAACGATGACTGCGATACTGATGTACCGATAGGCCTTGCGGAAGACGCGCATCAGCGCCTGCAGCTCTGGAATGTTGCCGTCTGCGATTGGTTTGTATAAGGCCATCGTAATGGCGGTCCCGATACCGAGATCGGCAAAGCTCAGAAAACTCAGCACATTCGCAAAAAGGCCATTCAAGCCCAGGTAGGATTGACTGAATTCATGAATGAATGCTGTTTGCACAGCAAATTTCAACAACAATCCGATCGTCTGCGTGATCATCATCGTCGCAGCGTTAAGGGATGCCGCTTTTGTTCGATTCAGGGGTTGCTTCATACTCGATCTCCTTGCACAACTCATTCTGGTACCAATGTCTCATTCGTCGATCCTGCCTGCCAGCGCTTGACCACTAACCATGGCGGTTGGCCATAGTCTCACTGGGCACGACGGTCCAAAGACGTTGTCCTAACGGAAAACATACGGATAAATCCCCGAATTGTTGGTCACGATCCGCAAAACTGTATATAACAAGAAGAAGACGATGATAAACAGCTTCATGAAGTTGGGCGACAGGCGTGCGATAGGCGCCCGTCCGGCTTGGATATAGCGCCCGAAGAAATACACCACAGAAGGGAACCAGTAGTCCTGGGCCCGGATGGCGGCCTGGTTGCCGGCCATCATGAACCAGACCAGATAAACCAAATATAACGCGGTCAGCCACTGATGATCCGCAACGAACTTTTTATCATAATGCATAATGGCAATGAGAATGATGAACTGGATCAAAATGGGGATGAACGCGATCAGCCCTTTGGACCCGGTCTCCAAAAACGCAGACATGTCCCCTGAATATTTTGCCAAATAATGCGGGAAGAAGCGGGAAATCACCGGCACCAACCGATTGCCCATCTGGAATAAGAAGCCGATCAGGGTCAAGAACAGTCCGCCCCAAGCCATCCAGGCTTTGGGTTTGATAAATAGACACAATGGCAACGCCAGCGCAATGATCGCACTCGAGTGAAATTTCATCGCGATCCCAACAAAAACAGCATAAAGCACATAATGCCACACGAAGCGCCGTTTAAACAGCTTCGTCGTGTCGTCATTGGTGAACAATGCCAACCCGATGAAACAGATCCCCATGGCGGCCATCTGGCGCACTAAATTGAAACTTGATAGATACACAAAGGTCAAGACCGTCATGCTCAAAAACATCGGCGTCGAGGTCTTCGTGCGTAACGCAAATATGTATAAGCCAAGATACGTCATTATAAACGACGCCACTGTCACGAACAACGGCCACTGCTTGACTGCCGCGATGTGATACAACCAGACATAACCTGACTCCACGCCCACCCCGGTCAGATAAGTCGAAGGCTGAGAAAGAAACATATTATACATCGGGTAATCGGTCCCGACAGTTACGCCTCGCCAGATGTATAGCCCAATCAGTGCCACCATAAACAGGATGCCGAGCAGGCGGCGAATTGGTTCGATCGCTACTTCAGAATCACCAGTACTCATATAGGACATCGCGAAAGCCGCGGACCCAACTAATAAAATAATATAGATAATCAACCCATACAGCTCCTACGTCATCTTGTCATTCGCAACACCAACCAAAACTCAACGCTTGATTCGCGCATGTGCGGCATAAATCAGGTTATGCGGGATCAGCCCCACCACCAGCGGCTTGATTTCAAACAACACGCGATACCACGGCAGGCGCAACTTTTTGAAATACGTCCGGCGAATATTGAATTCATCGATTCGGTACCGGTACAGCCGTTTTTTCTTCATGCTGGCAACATCAATGAAATAGCGTAACAACGGCGTCTGAATATTCGCACCGTTAAGCCCTTGCTGATACATCCGCATGAACAGGTCGTAGTCTTCTGCTCGCCGCGCGGCTTTGACGGTGCGATACCCGCCAACTTGGCGCAAAGCCTCTTGGCGAAACATCACACTTGGGTGGATATAAGGCGAATTCCACAAAAAGTCTTTGGCCTGTGGCCGCTGTGGTAATTTGATCATGCCGTCGTCTTCGGTGACCCCGAACTTGGTGACATTGCTGCCAACAAACGCCAACTCCGGATGGCGATCAAGAAACTGCAGTTGCACCGCAAAGCGCTCAGGCAACGACTGATCGTCGTCATCCATGCGCGCGAGATAGGCGCCTTGGGCATGCCTAAGCGCACGATTAAGCGCCGCCGCTAAACCGTGACTGTTCGTGTTGACGTACAAATGGATACGCGGATCCATCGCCGCGACTTTGGCAATTAGCTTGGCCGCCTGCGGCTGGGAAGCATCATCGATCAAGATGAGCTCCCAATCTGTTTCAGTTTGCGCGATCAACGACTGCACCGCCCGCTGATACTGGGCTGGTTGCGGATCTTTCGTTGACATCAGCACCGAGACCTTAACCACTGTGTCCCCCTCCTACTTTGCATATAATGCATAGACTGCTTGTTCCATCTGCTGCGGATTGTAATGCGCGGCCAAGCGTTCATAACCTTGTTCACCCATCTGGGCAAGCGCTTCGGTGGTGACCGTTTCCAGAATCGTCGCCAACGCCTTGGCGTCTTCAGATTGGAAAAAAAGTCCGGTTTCACCATCGACCACAATATCTTGCAAGCCCCCAACGCGGCTGGCAATCACGGCGGTGTGCTGCGCCATCGCTTCTAACGCGACCAATCCAAAGCCTTCCCAGCGTGATGGAATGATCAGCGCATCAACGTCATCGTACGCTTTGACGACCCCTTCGGCGTTGCGCCACCCAAGCAATGTCACATTATCTGGGTAGGCATTGGCCACCGCTTCATCGTCTAATACCGGAGCGCCGATCACCTTGAACTGGATCCCTGAGCCGACCAAGGCCGCCGCGTCAAGTAACACGTCAAGCCCTTTTTGGCGATCGAAGCGCCCAACAAACAAGAAGTTCTTGCCGGCATGTGGCACCTTATTCCGAACGCTGGGTCGATAACTAATGGCGTTGTCGATCACCGTCATCTGCTGCGGATCGAAACCATTGGCGACCGCGATTTCCTGTTCGTTGTTGGAGATATTGATGATCCGGACGCCGCGAAAAGCCAAGCACCGCTCAAGCCACACATACACGCGCCGCTTCCAGCTGCTGACCTCGCGGGCAAATGCCCACCCATGGGCGCAGTAGATGATTCTGATCTGATGCCGGATCCTTGGGCGTGACAGCAGATAACGGATTCGGATCAGGCCGGCGAAGCTCGAATGCAGATGCACGACATCGGGATGCCATGCGACGATCCGACGCCACAACATTAAGAGCTGAACCAGCCCGCGCAGGTTACGGCGGTAGTCGTATGAGACCACTTGAACCTTGTCTGAGGTGAAGGCCAATTTCTGAGACTTATGCTTGCTCATCAACAAATAGATCTTATCAATTTTGGGATCGGCGATCTGCTCGGCGATCAGCGTTTGCAGATACGTTGCCACCCCACCAGACACATATTCACCTAAATGCACAACAATCAAGCTAAGAACTCCTCCTTAATGTGGCCAGCAATGGCGATCGCACCCATTGCCTGACCAACTCGCGCTGTCAATGTCGATGTACCGTGATCCGCGGTTTGACACACATTTGATAATAATAAATCAGCCAAACCCAGCCCGCTCGACGGCGCTGCAACAGACCATAGATCACCCGATCATGCCGGCGCAAGCGCTGATGATCGACAGTCTTCACCACCCATTGACACTCTGGTGAAACCAAGATGGCAAAAACCGCACGCGTCCCTCGTAATGGGCCTAATCCCGCCTTGGCGATCAAGCGGAACTCTTCGCGCAATTGGTCGACCGCGACATACGGCAAGATATCATCGGTCGCGTCGAGTTGCTGGATCACCGCCGCCAAATGATGATAGCTCACCATAAATTGTTGATGTCCCGGCCACTGATACTGATGCATCACAGAATGGACGTTATTGAAATAATTATACAAGTAAACATCTCGAATTGACACCTTCCGCGCATGCGGGAAGAGGTTGAGATTGAATGCCCAATCTTCAGAAACCGTTAACTGCTCATCAAAGCGCACGGCAAACTGTTCGATCAATTGCCGCCGGAAACACCGTCCCCAAACATTATGTAAATTACCATACCACACATCCCAGGTTTCACCATGCTGAGTGGCGCAGTAGCGATTAATGCGTGCCAGTTCCTCAGGCCGCGTCCAGTCTGCTTCTTCGCTAAAGGCAAGCGACCGCTGATGCTGGGACTCACTCGTGGCGTCATAACAATTAAAAATCAAGATGTCGGCGTTCTGGGCGGCCAGAACTGGCGCAAGTTGCTTCAAACTATCCGGTTCAAACCAATCATCTGCGTCTAGGAACAAGACATAATCCCCTTGGGCGACCTGCAGCGCATGATTTCGAGCAGCGGAAACCCCACTGGCAGGTTGATCGAGAAGCACGATGCGCGCATCAACGCGCGTCCACCGCTGAACGCGCGCCGCGGTGTCGTCGGTAGAACCGTCGTTGACCACGATCAGTTCCCAGCTCACCTCTGTCTGCTTGACGACAGACTGGATTGCCCGATCGATCGTTGCCGCATTATTATGAGTGCCAGTGATGATTGAAAAAAGCATAATTCCTCCGTTTCACGGTCTCGCTTGCAACCGGTGACGGCTGATTGGCACATAGACCTGAAAAATCATCAACAGTTTCCGCAGACGCGTTTTTAAGCGCGCAACGCCTTGATGTTCCCAGTGCGTGTGACAATAGGCGTGGATGATCTGGTGGCGTAACTTCTTAACCCCAGGCGACTCAGTGCCTTCCATTGTCCGGCCCAAAGCAATCAGCTGGGCCATCTCACACAATTGACTGACGTGTTGGCGATCAGCGATGGTTGCGGTCTCCTTGGTGATCATGCCGGCGATCGTCCACAAGTCGTGCATCGACTGCTCCGAGACGACCTGAACGATCGAACCGGCTCGTTGGCGATAGCCATACACCGGTGCAGCGGTGACGCGGGCATCGCGGCTGGCCAAGAAAAGCTTGTACGTCGTCGCCATATCTTCGAACTGTAAGCCAACCGGGAACCGCACATCAGCTTCCTCATACAAGCGCCGCAGCGCAATGTGTGCCCAGGCGTAATTTTGCAGATGGTTCTCCGCCAGCTCGGCAAACAATTCAGCACCAGTTGCCTGACTCCAGGCGAGTGTGCTTGCCGGGAAAGTCGCTGAATCGGCAAACGGCATAAAGCCGAATTGAAGCAGATCAGGCTGCTGATCCTTGAGGGTGGCGAGCAAGGCCGGCAACAACTTCTCGTTGAGCAGATCATCACTATCGACGAACCAAACATACTCGCCAGTCGCGAGCTGGAGGCCATGATTGCGCGCGGCGCTCAAGCCGGCGTTGGCTTGGTGCACCAACCGCGCATACGGAGCCGGGGCGATCAGCGACGCGACCTTGTCAGCAGAACGATCCGTCGCGCCATCGTCAACAAACACCAGTTCCACGCCCCCGTTTTGACCGAAGGCAACCAACTGCTGAACTAACGGGGTGAGCACATTTTCGACATTATAAATCGGAACAATCACACTTAACAGGTACTCCGCGCTCATCGTAAACGATCCTTTCTAGCCCACCTAACCAATCTTTAGAACTGAAAAATATCCCGAATCTGGCGTTCATACGCCGCCAGCGCAAACGGCGAGCGGGCGATCTGGGCATTCATCTTCTGGCGATCGCACGCCTTGCCGGCTAATGTCAGCACGTTTTGCGCCCAGACGTCATCATCTTCAACAAGCGCTGTCTGGCTGATTTCACCGGTAACATTAGCTGCCTCTGGAACGACGCCGGCACTTGCGAGCACCGGCAATCCGGCCCCTTGCGCCTCGACAACAATAAACGGTAATCCTTCATATATGGAAGGGATTAACAGCACATCGCTTGCTGCCATCAACGCCGGCACGTCATGACGCTGCCCCAACACCTTAACAACTGGGCGCAAGTGCAAGGCATCGATTTGCTTGTCAACAGCCGCCCGCTCATCGCCATCGCCAACCACGAGCAACCGGGCATTCGGATCGCGTTGACGCACCTTGGCCATGATGTTTAGAATTTTAGGATAGTTCTTCTGAGGATGCATCCGGGCCACCACAATGATGACCTTCGCCTCGGCCGCCAACCCTAACTCAGCGCGCATTTTCTGGCGCGTCTCTGCTTGAAACCGCCAATGCTCAGGGGCGATGGCGTTATAGATCATTGTGGCGTGCTGGTTGGGCCCAAACATATAGTTGGCGGCTGGCATGGACGCCGCCAACTGGACGCAACCGGCAAGGACCCGCTGATTGGCCGGCTTGATCAGCGTCGCCACCAGTTTCTTCACGCGACTGGAATATACGGCGGCATCATTATGGGAATGAAAGACGCTTTTGGCGCCAATTTGATTGGCGGCGCGCACCCAATAGGCGAAGTTGGTGGTCAAGGCATTCACATACACAATATCGGCGTGTAAGTGCACCAGGATCTTATGTGCCTGCCGGGTGCGCCCGACATAACTTGCTAACGAATACTGGCCACTCGCCGCAAAGATGTGTGCCCCTGCGGCGTTGATTTGATCAGCATAGGCTAACGGTTCTTCTGGTGCGATATTGACGAACGTCAGGTCATTGTCGGCCACCATCGTCTGCATAAAATTCATTAAGTAGGTCTCAACGCCACCAGGATTCGCGCTCATGCCCACAATCACAATTCTTGCCATCACAACCCCCATCGACTCATTACGAGCTAAGCCAAATTGTTAGAAATCGGTGAGCTAACAATTTTCTTCCTATTAGATGTGGCTCATAACAGCTTCGTTACGGCCATTAACCGGATAAGGCTTAGGTCTACCAAAACATAAGATTACACGATTGCCTGTCTTTATGCAATCGTCCCAGCGGACTTGCACGCTGTCCCGTCCCATGTAGGCGCAACCATCCGCAAAACCAACTCAACGGCGGCATTTGAAACATAAATGCAAACTTTACTCGAATATTAGGACTAGTTTCAAATTTGAAATATGGTAAAATTAAGTAGTTTTGTTACTCACAGAACCAATAGCAACCACTTTCACTAGGAGGCCCCATGGAAGACGACGTAATCAGCCTGGGTCAAGTATTCAGGACCTTGAAGAAGCATCTGACCATGATCATTGCACTGACACTGGGTGGCATCATCATTGCAGCAGGCGTAACCTACTTCGCGATGACGCCTAAGTATGATTCATCATCAATGATCTTGGTCAATCAAAAGACCAACGATGCTGCGCAACAGTACAACCAAGTCCAAACCGACTTGCAGATGATCAATACATACAAGGATATTATTACCAAACCGGTTATCCTGGATGAGGCTGCCAAAGAACTCAATGAATCAGGTAAGTTCAACGGTTCCGCTGCCGATCTGGAAGCGGCATTGACCATTTCAAACAACGAAAACTCACAGGTCGTCAACGTGACGGCTGAAGCGACGAGTCCTTACGTCGCGCGCGACATCGTCAACGTTGTGACCAAGGTTTTCCAACGCAAGATCACCAAGATTATGTCCAACGCCAAGAACGTGTCGATCGTTTCGACCGGGAAACTCAACAAGCATCAAGTTTCCCCACGCGCAATGATCAACTTGGCCATTGGCGCTTTGGCCGGCTTAGTCATCGGCGTTTTGCTCGCCTTCATTCGTGAATTAACGGATAAGACCGTCAAGGACCCATCATTCATTACCGATGTTGTCGGCTTGCCATTGCTGGGCTCCATCACCGATATCGGCCAAAAGGATATGCGTTTCGGGGAAGCACGGTCCGCCCGGGCCACCCGTTCCCGTCGCGACCGTGAAGGAGGGCTTCGCTAATGTCACTGTTCAACCGCAAGGCTAACAAGCAAGACGACCAATCCATGCAACACGGCGTCGGCTTGATCACTGTTTACAAGCCGAAGTCCACGATTTCAGAACAATTCAAGACGCTGCGGACGAACATCTTGTTCTCCAACGCTGACAAACAAATCAAATCGTTGGTCATTACCTCTTCTGGGGTGTCTGAAGGGAAGTCGACGGTTTCCGCCAACGTCGCCGTCACGTTCGCCAACCAAGGGCTGCGCACGCTGTTACTAGATGCAGATACCCGTCGTCCGACCGTCCATGCGACCTTCTCGATGTCTAACGACAAAGGCTTGGTCAACCTGTTGACGGAAAAAGCAGACCGTCTGCCGGCACAAGATTACATTATTTCAACTTCCGTCGAAAACCTGTCTGTTTTGCCGACGGGTCCGGTACCGCCTAACCCGTCTGAACTGCTCAGCTCTCACCGGATGACGAAGCTGATCGAAGACCTGACTGCCCACTTCGATATGGTGATCTTCGACGCCCCGCCGGTCGGTTCGGTTACCGACGCGCAGATTATCGCATCGAAGTGTGACGCCACCATCTTGGTCGTACCATTTGGGATTGCCCAAAAAGCTGCGGTCATGGAAGCCAAATCGATGCTGGACAACGTCGATGCCAACATCATCGGCGTCGTGCAAAACCGGATCCCCGCCGAAGAGCGTGGTTATTATGGTTATGGCTATGGTTATGGTTATTACGGCAGTGAAGTTAAAGAAAAATAGCGTAAAAAAAGTCCCTTCATGGGGCTTTTTTTATTACCTTTTAATGGTAATCATCGTTATATGACGATATAATCATGATTATAAACATACTACTGGGATAAGGTCAGGATGAAATTTTGGGAAAACAATTAACGATCGACTACATTGCGGAATGGGATCCAACCAACGAACAAGCCACTTGGTCGGGGTCGACCTACGGCTTATATCGCGCTTTGGCGGCAACTTTCGACGTTCACCGCATTGATGTGACGAAGCAGCTACCACTGGATCTCCGATGCCTACAACTGAGCAATCGGATCCTGAACAAGACGATCTTTCGCCGGCACCCACGATACTTCGATCACGGTCATTATTATCTGTCCCGTTTGGATCGGCTATACGCAGCGAAAATAACCAACGATTTATCGGTTCAAGTCGGTGATACCACCACCGGCCGACCCAACCACAACTTCTGCTACCACGACACTATCTGGTTGGCGGTCGATTACTTGAAGCAACAACAACCCGATATCTTTGCATACAGCGAGTTCACTTACGCCGGCGACAAAGACATCGCCTCTGCGAAACAATACCAAGCCCAGATCTATCAGGCTGGCACCACGATTTTGTCGATGTCGCACTGGCTAGAACAATTCACGCGCCAGCACAGCGACTTCAAGATCCATTACGTTGGAGCTGGCATTAACACGCCGATTCTTTCACATCTCAAGCAACGCCATGACCATGAGCTGTTGTTTGTCGGTCGCGACTTCATCCGCAAAGGTGGCGATGTCGTCGTGGCGGCCTTCGCCAAGGCGCGCCAGACCATCCCCGACCTGAAGCTGATCATCGCCGGCCCTGCACGGCCACCAAAAGAAATCGAAGGCATCGCCGGGATCGACTTCCTCGGTGATGTCGACAGCCTAACCGTGGCCAAGCTGATGCAACAAGCCAGCGTGTTCGTGATGCCATCACGCTTTGAAGCCTTTGGGATCGTCTTTGTCGAGGCGATGGCCGCCGGAATGCCGATCATCGGCCGCGACCGCTTCGAAATGCCGTATTTTGTCCAAGAAGGCAGCGGCTTGACCCTCACCAGCGCGGCGGATCAACACACCGAGGCGGCAGACCTGAGCGCCAAGATCATCACCATTCTCACCGACCCGACCTATCTACAGCGTGCCGAAGCCCGCGCAGACACGATTGCCAAGACCTATTCCTGGGAGGCCGTGGCCGCCAGGGCTGCGGAAGTGTTCAACTAACGCCAACCAAAAACGTCCCAAGCAAACCGATTGCGGTTTGCTTGGGACGTTTGTTTGTTAGTTCGCGTTGTCGCTGTGAACCGTATACGTGGTGCTGCTGTTGGTGCCATCCCACGAGAAGTTCGGGTTCAACGCATTTTGCTTCGTCTCTTGGTTGGAGATCTTCTCCTTACCCAAGCCGAGGTTGTTGCGGATCTCGTTGGAGACGCGTTGCAATTCCTTGGTGGAAGCAATCTGGTAAGAGGCACCTAAGATCGTCGCGCCGACACCTTGCAAGTGGTCTTCTTTGACATTGGCAGACGCGTCTCGGTAGTTACTGAAGATCGCCACCATGTCGTTAAAACTCAGGTTGGTGCGCAAGTTGCCTTCAACCGAGTTCAACAGTTTCTTGAAGTTGCTGAGCGACTTGAACGACGGTGCGGCCTTTAGGATCGACATGATGACCTGCCGCTGTCGGTCTTGCCGCCCATAATCGTTGTTCGGATCGTCATAGCGCATCCGGGTATAAGCCAGCGCGCGGTTACCATCCATGTGGGTCTTTTGACCCTTCTTGAAGCTGTAACCGTCGATGGTAAAGCTCAGCGTCGGGGTAACGTCGACCCCGCCGACTGCATCGACGACCTTGGTCAAGCCACCCATGTTGATGAGGGCGTAATAGTTGATTGGAACGTTGATGAGACTGGAGATCGAGTTGACCGCCATATCGGCACCACCGAAGTTATACGCGGCGTTGATCTTTTGAATCTGTACGCCGTCTTCCCCAATCATCTGCGCCATGGTGTCTCGCGGAATCGAGGTCATGGTGGTCTTCTTGACGGTCGGGTTCAGCGTGATGATGATGATGGTATCGGTTCGGCCACGCTTTTCGGTTCGGCCAAGATCGCCGGTATCCGTCCCCAACAAGGCAATGGAAATCGGTTTTTTGTACTTCAAATCGCTATCGTTGGCGGTTTTGGTTTTCAGCGGTGAATAAGTCTTCTTCACCGTGTTGTGGACATTGGCATACAAATAATAGCCGTAGCCACCGATTGCGACGACCAGCACAAGCACGATCGCGATCACCGTCTTCAAAACCGGATGCCGCTTGCCATGATGATGATGGTGATGATGGCGATGCGTATGATGCAGTTGCGGATCTTCTGGCATATGTATTCTCCTCCCAAGTAATGACAACTCCCATTATAACAAAAACGCTAACAGGTGTCGGCACTGAGCGAGAAAACATCTGCCTTGTCATTGAAGCGTCATCTGTAATGAACGCTCAATATGTAGCTTTAGTAGGCGCCGTTGGGCTTGACCAAGACAACGAACGTCTTGAGAATAATCCATAGATCCTTATAAATGCATGCGGTATTGATATATTCAATATCCAGTTGGACCATTTCGTCGAAACCAATATTGCTGCGTCCGCTGACTTGCCATAGCCCGGTCGCGCCAGGCGTCACCGTCAACCGTTGCATATCATAATCAGAGTATTCAGCAACTTCACTCGGCAAAGGCGGCCGCGGCCCCACAACACTCATATCGCCTCGCAAGACATTGTATAGTTGCGGGAATTCATCCAAGCTATACCGGCGAATGAAGCGGCCGATACGCGTCACTCTGGGATCATCTTTAATTTTGAACATCGCGCCTGTCGTCTCGTTTTGTTGCCACAACTGGTCGACCATCTGGTCAGCGTTGGCAACCATTGAACGAAATTTCCACATCCGAAATTCTTTCCCATCCCGGCCGACACGAGTCTGGGAATAAAAAACAGGGCCATTCGGATCGTCGAGTTTAATTAATAACCCGATAATTGCAAAGGGTATTGCTAAAATAACTAATCCAGCAGCACTAGCAATACAGTCAAAAGCGCGTTTCGTTGCCAGATACACGGGTGAAAGGTTCTCTGGTGAAGCGATTGCCCGTTTTTTTTGTAAACTGCTTGTCGTTTCCATTTGTTCAACTTCCCCCCACGATTTTTTATTCATTGGACCATCGTATCCTCATTTATTGTCCACCATATCCTGATTTTCCGACTGCAAGCACACAAAATGGTGCTCAGTACGATATGGGCATCTGCAATTCATTTTAGTTGATTGGCGCACAGTATTCAACTTTGTACGTTAATGTTACAAAGACACGCGTTTTGCTTCATTAGAGTAGGAACCGGCGTTACAGATATAACATGCGTGGTCACTTATTATCGTCGCAACCAGCGCGACCCCACGTCATTGCGTTACAAGCAAGGTCACCCTGATTATCGACGGCGGGCAATCAGGTAGGCTTGCGACGAACGCGCAAATCTATTCACGCCGGATAAAATCTCTCCTCTTATATTCCCGTCTGTTAACGATTATACTAAAACACCACGCGTTATCAAAACATTGGGAACGGTTTATCCTAAATTGTTTTTCAATCTATTCCCTTACCAGGCTTATTCAGCGTCTCGATTGGGCGCCCAGCCGCCAAAATTACCGGCTCGCAACCGGCACGAGCCGCGTCACGCCGGCATCGAGCACAGATTTAATAACGGAATATAATCCGATTATTGCGAAAACTCGGCGTTTGTAACATCATGACATAACGTGCGAATGTGACCATCAGATGACAATAATGCAAAATGGCCGGATTTTGTGACATGGCTGAAGTCTGGTTGCAACCTTGACGCCCTATACTATTCACTGTTGACAAGCAATCCAGACATTTATAGGAGTGATTATGATTAAAAAAGCACATCTCGTATGGTTATTCTCAGCGGCACTGGCACTCTCCGCAGGTGCAGTATCCGTTTCCAGCAACCAAGTAGACGCGGCTACCACTACTCAGTCTGCAAAATACACCGTTAAATCCGGTGATACCCTTTCGGCAATCGCATCTGCTAACGACACTTCGGTTGCGAACTTGGTAAATGCAAACAGCATTAAAGATCAAAACTTCATTTTAATTGGCCAACAATTAAAGTTGAAAGCTGAAGCGGCTGTGAAGACGACGCCGGTTACCACCCCAGTTGTTGCCAATCCAACTGCTACCACATACACCGTTAAATCCGGTGATACGCTCGGTGCGATCGCCAAAAGTGTGAACGTCAGAGTTGCTAACTTGGTTGCTTACAACAACCTTTCTAACGCCAACGTTCTTCGCGTTGGCCAAGTCTTGAAGCTTACCGGCACCGCCGCTGCCGCTCAGACTACGACCCAGCAAACAACCGTGCAACAGCCCGTTCAAAAGCAAGCTGCACCGGTTCAACAACAGGCCGCACCAAAGCAAGCCGCACCGGTTCAGCAACAAGCGACCCAAAAGCCAGCTTACACCGCACCTAAGCAAGCTGCCCCGGTTCAACAACAAGCTGCCCAAAAGCCAGCTTACACCGCACCTAAGCAACAAACTGCAACGACCCAACAGTCGACGCAGCAGACCCAACAAACCACGAGCACGACTGCTACCAGCGCCGGCACGTTCAAGATTTCCTTCTACGATCCAGCTGCCATGGGTTCCAGCCTCGGCTATGGTGGGGTTGCCGCCAACCTCAGCGTCTTCCCTAAGGGTACCCAGTTGAAGATCGCCATGTCTAACGGCCAAGTCTTGTACCGGACCGTTAACGACACCGGCTCGTTTGCCCAAAGCAACAGCCATCAACTTGACGTTGCGATGCCAAACAACGCGATTCCGTCTGCCGGAATCCTCTCCGCGACCGTTTCGGTTGTGAAGTAAACAAGCAATCAAAGTCTTCCTTTGTGGAAGGCTTTTTTGTTTTGGCGAGGTGAAAAGGGTTATGCTAGAAGTATAAGGGGGTAACGACGATGACTAAGCCTATCAAAACCGGTAAGTGGTCCGCGCTTGGCAACAAAAGCCTCGGCGTTTTTGGCCACGTGCTCAACAGCGTTGATTCAGTCGCAAACACCGTCAACAAGGTCGTTCCAGGGATCGTGAATGAAACCACCAAAATGGTCGACGCCCACATCGACAAGCATCGCGATGACTTCAAGATGCCTAACCTCGTCGGCCTGCCGTTGCTTGAAGCCGAGCGGGTCCTGCAGGTTTATCAGCTGCAGTATTCCGTCATCCGCGTCGTGCCTGCCGCGACTTTGGCATCAGTTCAACCCAACGTTGTGCTGGCGATGACGCCCAAAGCGGACCGAAAAGTCTCGCCCACCACTTTTGTGCGGATCAGTTACGCCGACGATGCCGTGATCGCCACCAGCCAAAACCTGCGTGCCGCCCAGCAACAGGCAAAAGCCGATAAGCAAGCCGCCCGCCGGCAGCAAGTAGCTAAGCTGGGCGGTGCCGTGTCCGGTCAGGCCACCAAACTCGCCGGCAAACTACCAAGACGCAAAAAGCATCCCGAACAAGCGGACTAAACTGGTTCGGCCACAAAAAAGGATCCATCACGATTAGGTGATAGATCCTTTTTTTGGGTCTACACTTTCTGGTGTTGGAGAAATCCAACGCCGAGAGTGTAGGCCCTTTTTAAAATGACAAATTAAAAGGACACCTACAAAGCTACCCATGCTATGCTCTAAGCGTCGAAACCAAAAGCTAG